>JABDQM010000251.1 GCA_013042315.1 Flavobacteriaceae bacterium
CCTTTAAAATCCTTGCAATGAATGTAATCAACCTCAATAAAAAACTCAGTATGTTTAAAGACCACTGGCATCCTCATCAGATTGCTTTGGTAGATGATATGCAAATCCTCCTAGCTAAAATTAAGGATGAGTTTGTGTGGCATGTTCATGAAAGTGAAGACGAGTTGTTTCAGGTCTTAAAAGGAACCCTTTATATGCAATTCAGGAATAAAACTGTAGAAGTAAACGAAGGGGAAATCATTGTAGTACCCAAAGGGATTGAACATTGTCCTGCCACCCGAAATGGAGAGGAAGTACACTTGCTGCTTTTTGAAAAATTAAGTACAGCCCACACCGGAAATATCGAGGACACCCGTACAAAGACCCATTACCCAAAAATATGAGAGCAATGAAAGTTCTTCATCTGGACACCAACCATCCCTTACTTCTCGAGCAACTTGCCGCGATGGGCTTTGAGAATACAGAAGAGTACAAGGCCGGAAAAGAAGAGGTGCAAAATATGATTTCCCAATTCGACGGAATCATAATTCGGAGTCGGTTTAAACTAGACAGGGAATTCCTGACTAAAGCTACCCGACTAAAATTTATCGGGCGGGTTGGAGCTGGTTTGGAAAATATCGATGTGGCTTTCGCAGAAGAAAGAGGGATCTTCCTGGCCGCTGCTCCTGAAGGCAATAGAAATGCAGTAGGTGAACAGGCCCTGGGGATGTTACTTTCCCTTTTCAACAATCTGAATAAGTCAGACCGAGAAGTGAGGAAAGGCATCTGGGACCGGGAAGGAAATCGGGGATTGGAACTCGAAGGTAAAACCGTTGGTATCATAGGATACGGAAATACGGGAAAGGCTTTTGCCAGAAAATTATCAGGTTTTGACCTTGAGGTACTTTGCTGTGATATTCTACCAAATGTAGGAGATGAACAAGCCCGGCAGGTGAGTTTGGAAGAACTCCAAAAAAAAGCAGATGTAATTAGCCTGCACGTGCCACAGACCCCACTGACACTGGGAATGGTAAACACCTCTTTTATAGAGGCTTTTCACAAACCATTCTGGTTAATAAATACTGCAAGGGGTAAGTGTGTACTTACCCGTGATTTGGTTGCAGCGCTTAAATCAGGGAAAATAAGGGGTGCGGGTCTGGATGTACTCGAATATGAAAAGACCTCTTTTGAAGATCTTTTCGAAGAAGAAAAAATGCCTGATGAATTCAAATACCTGATTGATTCAGACCGTGTGCTGCTCAGTCCGCATATTGCCGGCTGGACAGAGGAAAGTAAGGTAAAACTTGCCCAGACTCTGGTGGATAAAATCAAGGCTAAATTTTTAGTATCTTAGGGAGACCAAAAATAAATCAACCTAAAATAACCTCATGACTTCAGATGCCAAGTCGCCGGATGAATACATTAATTCTCTCCCTGAAGACCGAAAAGAGGCGATAAGACAATTGCGCAAAACGATAAACTCCAATTTGCCAAAGGAATTCGAAGAAACAATGAATTACGGTATGATTGGGTATGTGGTTCCTCACAGCCTTTATCCGGATGGTTACCACTGTAGTCCGGAATTGCCACTGCCTTTTATGAGTTTAGCCTCACAAAAGAACTATATAGCCCTGTATCATTCGGGAGTCTATGCAGACAAAGATTTACTGGCATGGTTCGTAGGAGAATATCCTAACTACACTTCCAGAAAACTGGATATGGGGAAAAGTTGTGTCCGATTTAAAAAAATGGAAGACATCCCTTATGCTTTGATTGGTGAATTATGCCGGAAAATGTCAGTTGATGAATGGATAGCATTGTACGAGAAAAATATTAAGAAAACAACATGAAAAACAGGGTTACGGGCCTTGGCGGATTTTTCTTTAAAACAAAAGACCCCGACAAGATTAAGAATTGGTACAAAGATCATTTGGGCCTCAACACAGACCAATACGGCTGTACATTCTGGTGGAAAGACAAAGAGGGAAATGACTGTTCAACACAATGGAGTCCTTTTAAAGAGGATACCGGTTACTTTAAACCGAGTGAAAAGCAGTTTATGATGAACTTCCGAGTTGAGAATCTAAAAGAACTTCTCGCGGCTTTGGAGAAAGAAGGAGTTCAAATCATTGGAGAAGTTGAAGAATACGAATACGGTAAATTTGGCTGGATCCTGGATCCTGAAGGTAATAAGATAGAATTATGGGAACCTGTAGATAAGGCATTTCTTTGAATTCAAAATTTATCCTACATTTATTCCAAACACTAACCATTTAAATCAATAACATGTCTGAAGATAAAAAAGACTTAGGTGACAAGGCCAAGGATGCCTTTGACGACGCCAAGGAGTCGGCAAAAAAAGCAGCAGAAGGGGCTAAAGAATCTGCGGGAGAATTCAAGGAAGAAGCTAAAAAGACTGCCGAAGAATTTCGGGAGGGACTAAATACCGCTGGAGGAGACAACAAAAAAATCCTGGCAGGAATTCTGGGTATTCTCTTTGGTTCACTTGGTATTCACAAATTTATTCTGGGGTATAACAAAGAAGGAGTAATTCTCTTAGCTATAACCCTAATTGGTTATGCCACCACATGTATTGTTATAGGCGCATTTTTCTTCTGGATCCCCGGATTAATTGGGCTCATTGAAGGCATTATCTACCTTACAAAGTCAGATGAAGAGTTTTATAACACCTATCAAGTAGGGAAAAAACCCTGGTTCTAATCGGAAATTAAAGTCGGATTTTTGCTGTCCGACTTTTTTATTTCGTATTTATATCGTAATATTGCGATATACAAATATGATATGGGACTCACAAAAACGCAGATCTTCGATACCACCCAGAATGAAATGGCCGCCATTTTTAAGGTTTTAGGCCATCCCGGGAGAATTGCCATACTTCAGTACATCAGCAAACAGAATGCCTGTATTTGCAACGATATTGTAGAAGAGATCGGTTTAGCGCAACCCACCATATCTCAACACTTAAAGGAATTAAAACGGGTAGGCCTAATCGAAGGGGAAATAGAGGGAAACAGGGTTTGTTATTGTATTGCCCTGGATCGTTGGAAAGAGATACAGGATCTGCTCAATTCCTTTTTTAATGAAACTAAAATTAATTGTTGCTAAATACTTTTACAGATGAATACAGCTGAATTTTTAAGTCTTTTGAATGACCAGGCCACTAAGGAGCTGATCTTTCAATACGATACCGATAAAAAAATAGGTGCGAACTACCATATTACCGAAATCAAAAATACCGCTATTGAGTCGGTCGACTGTGGTGGCAGGGCCGATGCATGGCGTGAAACTGTAATCCAACTTTGGGAGAGTCCGGCCGAAATGGACAAAACTGAGTACTTAACGACCTCCAAAGCCAAAAGCATACTCGACAGGGTTCACAATATCAAACCTATTGATCTAGAAGCTCCCTTGAAGTTTGAATACGGCAATAAGAGCTTTCACACCGCCCAGTTGCACGTAGTAGGAGTAAAAGCTGAGGAGGCAGCACTTACTCTGTTATTGGATGTGAATCCCACACTATGTAAAGCAGAGGAACTATGTGGCGTGGCTGTAGAAAGTGAAACCGCTGAAACGGGCGCGTGCAAACCGGGTTCAGGCTGCTGTTAAACGCCAAAGGATGAAGATTAGACCCATGACCTCGGCAGACTGGCCTACAGTAGCCCGGATTTATAAAGAAGGTATAGAAACAGGTTTTGCCACTTTTGAAAAGCAAGTACCCTCTTATGAAGATTGGAACAAAGCACACACGACTAATTGCAGGCTAGTTGCCTTTGAAGGAGATTCAATAACAGGCTGGGCTGCCCTTTCTCCCGTCTCGGGCAGATGTGTCTACGGGGGAGTCGGGGAGGTAAGTGTTTATGTCAGCAAAGATCATTGGGGTAAAAAAGTAGGCTCGAAACTTCTATTGGCCTTGATCGAATCAAGTGAGAAAGAGGGTTTTTGGACGCTACAATCCGGAATATTTCCTGAGAACGAAGCAAGTGTAAAAATTCATTTGCAATGCGGATTCCGGCAAATTGGACACAGAGAACGAATTGGAAAATTGGATGGCGAATGGAAAGACAATTTAATCTTTGAAAGACGCAGCAATAAAGTAGGTGCCAATTAAAATTACAAAAGAAGAAACATGTCAGATAAAAACGTATTAGTGCTATGCACAGGAAATTCCTGCAGAAGTCAGATGGCCCACGGCTACCTGAACAAACTCCTGGGTGATCAGGCAAAAGTATACAGCGCAGGAATAGAAACACACGGTCTCAACCCCGGAGCGGTCGCCATCATGAAAGAAGACGGTATCGATATTACCTCACATACTTCCAATCATGTTGACGAATACGAAGGGGTTAAGTGGGATTTTATTATCACGGTATGTGATCACGCCAAGGAAAACTGTCCGTTTATTCCTGCACCACATGCCAAGCGATTACACCACAATTTCTTCGATCCATCAAAAGTCAAAGGAAGTGAAAATGAAATTCACGAAGCTTTTCTCAAAGCCCGGAATGAGATCAGGGAGTACTGCTCTGAATTTGCTAAAAGGGAATTTTCCTAGTTGGCGCCATTGCCCTCCGCCAGTTTGCGCTCGAGCTCGGCCTGAAATTCTTCCATCACCGGCTTTACCGTACTTTCTGGAAGGTCGGCTATTTTGATGTACATTAAACCGTCAACGGCATTGTTAAAAAGCGGGTCTACATTAAAGGCCACTACCTTGGCATTTTGCTTGATGTATTTTTTAATCAACACCGGTAAGCGCAAGCTCCCCGGTTCCACCTCTTCTATGAGTCGGTCAAATTTGTTCAGGTCGGCCTCTGTTTCATCGAAAACGAATTCTTTATCGGCGTCCTTGAGTTTAACCTTGAACTCTTTTCTGGGATGAATATACTGGGCTACATAAGGATCCCAGTAATTCGACTTCATAAACTCAATCATCAAGGACTTGGAGAAATTGGAGAATTGGTTGCTGATACTTACTCCTCCAATAAGGTATTTATGTTCCGGAAATCGAAGGGTGGTATGCACTATTCCTTTCCACAAGAGAAATAGCGGCATCGGTTTTTGCTGGTATTCCTTTACGATATATGCCCTCCCCATTTCAATAGATTGCGACATCATCCTGTAGAGCTCGGGTTCAAAACCGAAGAGATCCTGTAAATAAAAACCGTCAATCCCGTGTTCCGGAAAAATGTGCGATCCCATCCCCATGCGATACGCACCCACAATGCATTTGTCCTCGTCATCCCATAGGAAAAGATGGTGGTAAAAATCGTCAAAACGATCGAGGTCAATAGCCTTGTTGGTCCCTTCCCCTATGGCCCGGAAGGTGAGTTCTCTTTGCCTCCCGATTTCATTTAGAATAAAGGGCATATCCTTCTTTTGAGCTAGAAATACTTCGTAGTTCTTGCTCTGCAGAAGACGGCAGTCCTTTTCCCTCAATTTTTCAATCTCCCCCTGAATGACTTCAGTTCTGACTGCAGTTGCAATTTTTCGAGGGGTTTTGGGAATTTTCAGACTTCCGGGAATTTGGTTGATCAGTCGTTCCTTTTCGTAAGCGTTAGCCAGGATATAGGTCTTCCTCCTAAGAAGGTCCGTAAAATCTTCAAGGGTCTCATGCTCTTTTTGGGAAGCGACAGAAATGGGTTGGCCAATTCTCACTTTAATGGCTCTGTTTCTTTGGGTAGTTAACTCTGAAGGTAGTTTAGCCGTTCTGAAAATGTCGTTGATTCGAGAAAGGCGATAAAACAGTTTACTATTCCTGGCGTGAAAGTAAATCGGCACCACGGGTACTTCCGCCTTCCTGATTAACTTAAGGGCAGCCTCCTCCCAGGGCTTGTCCACGATGAGTTTTCCGTCCTTATAAGTAGAGACTTCTCCTGCAGGAAATATCCCAAGCGGATGGCCTTCCTGAATATGTTGTAGCGCACTTTTGAATCCGGCAATACTGCTTTTTACATCCTTTCTCGATTCAAAGGGATTGACCGGCAGAATAAATGGAATAAGGGGCTCTACCCTGTGCAGGAGAAAATTAGCGATGATCTTAAAATCTTTACGGTGCGCGAGTAATAATTTAAGAAGAAGAATACCGTCAATCCCTCCCAGTGGGTGATTACTTATGGTAATATAGGCGCCTTCTTTTGGCAATCTCTTTATGTCCTCTTCCGGGATCTCAAATTTGATTTCGTAGTGTTCGAGAATAGCATCGAGGAAAGATGGTGCATCCAAATGCTTGTGCTTGGCGTAAAAAGCATTCATGGAAGATAATTTTGTGATCTTCATCAGGATCCACCCCATAAAGGTCCCAAAAAAGCCATATTTCTCCAGATTGATGGCTTTTGCTACTTCCTTGGCCGTTACTAAACCCATATGACAAATGCTGATTAAGGGTTAAAGATAGGAAATTAGGCTATGTACTTACTAGCAAAAAATCATGATAACCAAAGCGGTCAAACTATTTTACAACCAATTGAACGGTTTCTTTTCCGCGTTGCTCCAACAAGACTTCTTTCCCTTGCTGTAAGGTATCGATAGATTGAGTATCGAAATGTCTGATGGTATATAAAGAGACCCCTTCGTGATGTACCACTTTGAATTTTCCTTTTAAATGATCCAGAAGCTCATCGAGACGACCAAATTTGTTGTCTACACAAACAGAAAAACTAATGGCTGAATTCTGAATCATATCCACTTTCATCTTATAATCGTGTAGGAGTTTGAAGAGATCGCTGATACTATCCTCTACAATAAATGAAAAATCCAGAGATGAAAGTTTCATTAGAACCTGGTTTTTCTTAACGATAAAACACGGTATTTTAGGATCTATACTCTCCCCTTTCCCTACAGTTGTTCCGGGGTCTTTAGGATTCAGAAACGACTTAACCAGCAAAGGAATTTCTTTCCGTTGCAACGGCTGTAAGGTCTTAGGGTGAATAACTGACGCTCCGTAAAAGGCCAATTCTATAGCCTCCCTGTAACTGATCTTATGAAGTAATTGCGACTCCTGAAAATACCTCGGATCGGCATTTAATACTCCCGGAACATCTTTCCAAATAGTCACAGAATGGGCGTTCAGGCAATAGGCGAGAATTGCAGCGGTATAATCAGAACCCTCCCGGCCCAGGGTAGTGGTAAAATTATTTTCATCACTCCCTATAAAACCCTGACTGACATATAATTTTCCCTGATCGAGTCCTTTTGAAATCCTTTCCTGAGTTTTTTCCCAATCAATTCCTGCGTCCCGATAATTATTATCGGTTTTGATATAATTGCGGATATCGAGCCAGGTATTACTGATACCCGCCTCATTTAAATAGGCACTCACAATAATTGTTGAGATCAATTCTCCGTAACACACAACCTGATCGTAAACAAAACTGTATTTAGGCGACTTGTTCCAGGCGAGAAAACCTCTGACCTCTTCAAACAACTCCTGCACTTCATTAAACACAGCTTGTTTTGAAGAAGGAAAAAGGCCTTTGAGAATTTCCTGATGAAATTCAATAGCTTCTTGCAAAGCACTTGCAACGGCCGACTTGTCCTTAAAATAAGCATTGACTACTTCTTCCATGGCATTAGTGGTTTTGCCCATGGCTGAAATGACCAGGAAAGTATCCTTATGGCCGGTCTCCTGTAAAACTTTTACCAGATTCCTTACCCCTTCTGCATCTTTTACAGACGCTCCACCAAACTTAAAGATCCTCATATATTTTCTATAAAATTTTGTATTCCCTTTTCGTCTAATTGAACAACATCCCAATCGCGCATCACTTTGGCTCCCCGCTGTTCATAAAACGCAATGGCCGGTTCATTCCAGTCGAGCACTTCCCAACCTATTCGCTTAACGCCCAAATCATGTCCGTATTTCACTACGCTTTCCAAAAGAGCTGTGCCTAGTCCGCTGCCCCGCATTTTTTCTGTCACGATCAGGTCTTCCAGGTGGAGTACCTTCCCCTTCCAGGTGGAGTATCTGGGATAGACCAGGGCCATTCCGCTAATTTTGCCATCCGCCTCCCCAACAAAGCATTGGAAGAGGGGTGAATGCCCAAAACCATCAATTATCAATTGGGCTGCTGTAATTTCAACAGCCTCCGGTTCCTTCTCAAATTGTGCCAGCTCCCTGATCAGGTGGAGGACCTGCTCCATGTCTTCTTGTTTAGCCGGCCGGATTTTAATCTTCATAGTTGTTACAAATAAAACACAAAGTTATAATTTTAAATAATGAATGGAGTTGTAAAGCGACATTGTATCACAAAATATGCGATATTTGTAGGTATATAACACAACCTCCTATGGATAAAAAGAACACCACTCTTGGTGAGTTCATTATAGAAAATCAATCTTCTTTTCAATATTCTTCAGGTGAACTTTCCAAGTTGATTAACGCGATCAGATTAGCGGCGAAAGTGGTGAACCACGAGGTGAACAAGGCCGGATTGATCGACATCCTGGGCGGTGCCGGTGACACCAATATCCAGGGCGAAGATCAGCAAAAGCTCGACGTTCTGGCCAATGAAAAATTTATTCAGACGTTGAAAAACCGGGAGATCGTCTGTGGCATTGCCTCGGAGGAGGAAGACGATTTTATCAGTATAAACAGTAATGATGAAAATCATCAGAACAAGTATATTGTCTTGATAGATCCCCTAGATGGCTCTTCAAATATAGATGTAAACGTTTCCGTAGGGACCATTTTTTCTATCTATCGAAGGGTAACTCCGATAGGCACACCGGTTACGCTCGAAGATTTTTTACAACCCGGCATCAACCAAGTAGCTGCCGGCTACATTGTTTACGGAACATCAACCATGCTCGTATATACAACCGGTTACGGAGTAAACGGTTTTACCCTGAATCCTGCAATTGGCACTTTTTACCTCTCCCATCCAAACATGGAGTTTCCGGAAACAGGAAAGATCTATTCGGTGAACGAGGGGAATTATATCCATTTTCCTCAGGGGGTGAAAAATTATATTAAATACTGTCAGAAAGAAGAAGAAGACCGCCCCTATACCTCCCGTTATATTGGTTCTCTTGTGTCTGATTTCCACAGGAATATGATCAAAGGGGGTATTTACATCTACCCAAAGAGTAGTGTGGCTGCAGAAGGAAAACTGCGACTCCTATACGAATGCAATCCTATGGCTTTCCTGGCGGAACAGGCCAATGGTAAGGCGAGTGATGGCTTCGGAAGGATACTTGAAATAAAACCAACAGAACTGCACCAGCGCGTCCCCTTCTTTTGTGGAAGTAGTAAAATGGTGGAGAAGGCCGAAGAATTTATGGCAGAACAGGCAAGCCTGGAAAAATAAAATATAGTCCTGTTATTTCGTCTTTCGCTTCATCATATACAGGTAATCCTCAAAATCGAATTTCCCCCTGAATAATATGATGGATCTGCGAATAACTTTTTCGGCTTTAGCTGGAGAATAGCCAAGTGCTAAGGCATACTTTTTAATCAACCTTACTTCGTCCTCGTCAATCCTGTGATCAGCGAATATAATATTGAACAGATCATATAGTCTTTCTAATCTCTCCTCTGAAGAATACGGAGCCTCAACAGTGTATTTGTTCTCCTTCTTCATCACCTCACGGATTTCGTCTCCGGAAATATCCAGTTTAACGGCAAACTTATCGAGTACTTTTTGTTCACTTGGGTTGATCTCTCCGTCTATTGCCGCTAGTGTGGCAATGGCAGCAAAATGAGCCAAGTTACTGCGCTTTTCGCTGTGGCTGTATAAATCTTTAATGGACATAATTTAACGTCTTTATAGTATACAAAGATACTTCATTTGAAAGGGAAAACTTCACTAATTTCTTCATATTTTTTAGAAAAAAGGCCCTTATAAATCCATGTATTTTTAACTGTTTTTCACTTCCTAATTTCCCTTGCGGAATCAGTGGTAATTGACGTTTATACCCTTTGTAAAGCCTGAGATTTTTGTACCTTGCTGCAGCTATGAAAAATCCACTTTTAGCCTTCACGGACAAAGGGATCTATTGTGAAAAAGCAAAGGTCTACCTCGATCCCTGGAAACCTGTAAATAAGGCCATCATTTCTCATGGCCACGCCGATCACAGTCGGTGGGGCAACAAGCACTATATCACCCATAATCGCAATATTCCCATCATAAAACATCGTTTAGGAGAAATCAATGCAACTGGTGTTGAATGGAACGATCCTTTTGTAGTCAACGGTGTAAAATTTAGTCTTCACCCTGCCGGACACATTCCGGGTTCCTCCCAGATTAGGGTGGAATACAAAGGTGAAGTGTGGGTGTTTTCAGGAGATTATAAAACTGAAGTTGACGGCCTGTCAACTCCCTATGAACCCATCTCCTGCCACTCCTTTATCACCGAATGCACTTTTGGCTTGCCGGCCTTTAAATGGTCTCCACAAAAAGAAGTATTCCGGGATATCAATCAGTGGTGGACCGAAAACCGGGCTGAAGGAAAAACTTCTGTTTTATTTGGTTATAGTCTTGGGAAGGCACAGCGACTTTTAAAACATCTCGATACGTCAATCGGGCAGATCTATACCCATGCTGCCATTGAAAATATGAATGAGGTGCTGCGAGCTTATCTCAAGCTACCTGATACGATTCGAATTACAAAAGAGACTAAAAAGGATGAGTTCAAAGGCAATCTGGTACTCGCTCCTCCAAGTGCTCACGGCAGTCCCTGGCTCCGAAAAATGGTGCCTTATGAAACCGCCACTGCAAGCGGATGGATGGCTTTCAGAGGGGCTCGCAGGAGAAGGGCCGTTGACAAAGGATTTGTGCTGAGTGATCATTGCGACTGGGCCGGACTTCTCAGTAGTATAGAAGCAACAGGAGCTTCCCGTGTCATCTGCACGCACGGATATTCCGATGTTTTCTCTCGTTTTCTAAGGGAAAAGGGATATGATGCCCGAACGGAAGAGACACAATACGAGGGGGAACTGTCTGAAATAAATTCAACTTCAGAATCTGAATAGTACGGTATTGATATGAAGGATTTTGCTCAGCTTATAAAACAATTAGACAGTACCAATAAGACCAAGGTAAAGGTAGAGGCCTTGGCTACATATTTTAATAATGCGCACCATTCTGACAAAGTCTGGACAATTGCCATTCTATCCCACCGAAGGCCATCAAGACCCGTAAATACAACCTTGTTGAGGGAATGGGCTTCTGAGTTGGCCGGAATTCCTTTATGGCTCTTTGAAGAGAGTTACCATATCGTAGGGGACCTGGCGGAAACCATCGCCCTGGTGATCCCATCATCACAAAAAAATATAGACAAATCCCTCACTGACATCCTTCAAGACCTACTTGCCCTTAAAAGCAAACCAGAAGAGGAAAAAAAAGCTTACCTCACTGAACATTGGCAAAGTATGTCGTATTACGAACGCTTTGTTTTTACAAAATTTATTACGGGGGGTTTCCGAATCGGGATCAGTCAAAAACTCATGACCAGATCGCTTTCCAAGGCGACCGGCATAGATGAAGATATTTTGGCCTACAAACTGATGGGCAACTGGGACCCTAACACTATTTCTTTCCGGGAATTAGTGCTTGAAGAAAAACAAGCTGATGCCTTTTCTAAACCCTATCCTTTCTACCTGGCTTATGCCCTCGAAGGCGAAATTGAGGAATTAGGCGATACCTCGTTGTGGTATGCCGAACACAAATGGGATGGTATCCGTTCTCAAATGATCTTTAGAAATGGGGAAATATTTGTCTGGAGCAGAGGCGAAGAACTAGTCACGGATAAATATCCGGAATTTTCAAATCTGTTAGATCATATTCCTGACGGCACAGTCCTGGACGGCGAGATCCTCCCCTATCCCAATCAATCTGTTGGCACTTTTAATGACCTTCAAAAACGAATTGGTCGTAAAACTGTCGGTAAAAAGCTCCTGAAATCACACCCCGTTATTGTAAGAGCTTACGATCTCCTTGAATGGAATGGGAAGGACATAAGGCAACTCCCTTTCGAAAAAAGGCGCGAACTATTGGATGCCCTGATCAAACCACTAATATCTGATCGATCATTACCCGTAGACCTCTCGGAGACCATGTCTTTTGAAACATGGGCAGAATTCGCCGCAGAGCGCAATCTTTCCAGAGATAAAAAAAGTGAAGGCCTGATGCTCAAACGCAAAGACTCCCCATATCTCGTTGGCCGCAAAAAAGGTGATTGGTGGAAATGGAAGGTTGATCCCCTTACGATCGATGCGGTTCTTACCTATGCCATGAGGGGCCACGGCAGACGCAGCAATTTGTTCACCGACTACACCTTCGGGCTTTGGAATGTTAATGATGATGGAGAACGGGAATTGGTGACTTTTGCCAAAGCCTATTCCGGACTAACCGATGCGGAATTTCGCAAAGTTGACGCATGGATAAAAAAGAATACGCTGGAGCGATTTGGACCTGTGAGAAGTGTAACTCCTCACCATGTCTTCGAAATTGCATTTGAAGGAATAGCGCCTTCCAGCAGGCATAAGAGTGGAGTAGCCACGCGCTTTCCCAGAATACTTCGCTGGCGATCTGATAAGAGTATTGAGGAGGCCAATTCCCTGGAAGACCTGAAAAACCTGATTCCCTGACAACGCCCATATGAAGAATAATCCGGATGTATCTATAGCGGAAAATTGGTTTCAGGAACAGGGGTGGTCACCTTTCCCCTTCCAGCGCAAAACCTGGAAAGCGTATTTAGAAGGTAAAAACGGACTCCTCAATGCCCCCACCGGAAGTGGTAAAACATATGCACTTTGGTTCCCTATAGTTCTGGAGTACCTCAGGGATTATCAGCTTTCGGGAAATAAGCAAAAAAAAGGACTCAAAGCCGTTTGGATTACCCCCTTACGTGCCCTTTCACAAGAGATCAGGCAATCAGCAGAACGGATTATTACAGATCTGGATCTTCCCCTAACCGTAGGAATCAGAACCGGTGACACCTCTACCAAAGAGAGGAGTAAGCAGCGTAGATCCATGCCTGACCTCCTTATAACCACGCCGGAGAGCTTGCAGCTCCTCTTGGCTACCAAGGGTTATGATAAAATTTTCGGGAATTGCAAGGCGATTGTGGTTGATGAATGGCACGAATTATTGGGAACAAAACGAGGGGTGCAAATGGAATTGGCCCTTTGCCGCATAAAAAGTCTTGCTCCAAAACTGAGGATCTGGGGTATCTCAGCTACCATCGGAAATTTAGAACAGGCAAGGCAAGTATTGCTTGGGCCAGAAAGTGATGCTTTCGACAATTCCGTAATGATACGGGCGAATCTCAATAAGAAAATAAATGTTGTCAGCATTATCCCGGAAGAAATTGAAACCTTTCCCTGGAGAGGACATTTGGGACTGCGATTACTAGACAGCGTTATTCCCATTATCAACAACAGCAAAACCACCTTACTCTTTACCAATACCCGTAGTCAGTGCGAGATCTGGTATCAGAAAATTCTGGAGAAATATCCCGAGCTCGCCGGTGAAATGGCCATGCATCATGGAAGTATCAATAAAGATACCCGCATATGGGTAGAGGAGGCAATCCGCAAGGAAGAATTAAAGGCAGTGGTCTGCACTTCAAGCCTCGATCTGGGGGTAGATTTTGCCCCTGTTGAAACTGTGATTCAAATAGGGGGTCCTAAGGGAGTTGCCCGATTTATGCAGAGAGCAGGCCGCAGTGGACACCAACCCGGGAAAGAAAGTGTCATCTATTTTCTCCCTACCCATGCCATAGAATTAGTTGAAGCATCAGCCCTGCAACAAGCGGTAGTAAAACGCGCAGTAGAAGATCGCCTGCCATACCTCAATAGCTTTGACGTTCTTGTCCAATATTTGATCACTCTAGCGGTTTCAGATGGATTTTACCCCGCAGAAATCTTCAGCGAGGTTAAAAGCACCTTCTGTTTTCAGGCCATTACAGAAGACGAGTGGCAATGGATAATTAACTTTCTGGTCATGGGCAGTCAGAGTTTGCAATCTTATAACGAGTATAAAAAAGTTGAGGTTTCAGAGGACGGCAAACTACAGGTAAATAACAGGGGTATCGCCATGAGGCACAGGTTTCAGATCGGGACAATTGTTGGCGATGCTCATCTAACGGTTCGTTATCAAAAAGGGGGATATATCGGTTCAATAGAAGAATATTTTATTTCCAAATTGACCCCGGGTGACGTTTTCACCTTTGCCGGTAGAAATCTGGAATTCATCAGGATAAAAGAGATGCAGGCACACGTTCGGAATTCCAGGAAAAAGACCAACAAAGTCCCTAGTTGGATGGGTGGCAGGCTCACCCTCTCTGCTCAGATGTCTCAACTCCTCAGGGAAGAACTCTACTCTGCCAAACTGCCCATTGAAGAACAATCGGAAGCCATACAATGTTTGGCTCCAATTTTTAAGCGTCAGGAGGTAGAGAGCATTGTTCCCGGTCCCGATGAATTCCTGATTGAGTCCTTTAAAACACGGGATGGATACCACCATATTTTTTATCCCTTCGAAGGTAGGTTTGTCCACGAAGCCATGGGAAGTTTATTGGGATACCGGGTAAGTTTGCTATCGCCTATCACCTTCTCACTTGCGTTTAACGACTATGGTTTTGAGTTGCTTTCAGATCAGGAAATAGATATACAGGCGATTATAGACAACGATCTTTTTAGCCCCGAATATCTCTTGGATGACCTCGAAAAGAGCCTGAATTCCACAGAGATGGCCAGGAGAAAATTTAGGGACATAGCCGTAATCAGTGGCTTGGTTTTTACGGGTTATCCGGACAAGGGAGTTAAAATGAAACACCTGCAAAGCAGCTCCCAACTTCTCTTTGAGGTCTTTAAAGACTATGAAGCGGATAATCTCTTATTCCTTCAGGCCTACAGGGAAACTTTTGAACATCAGTTGGAGGAAGGCCGACTAAGACTGGCCCTTGAGCGAATTGGCAGGCAGGATATCGTATGGAAAAAATGTAAAAAACCTACCCCCTTCTCCTTCCCGATTATTACAGACCGACTAAGAGAGAAAATGTCTAGTGAAAAACTGGCAGATCGAATCAAAAAAATGACGACCTTATTGATGAAGTAATCGCTTTTCAAAATTGCTTTCTTCTTATCTTTGAACTCATGACAACGCAGATCCTGACCATTTCCAAACAACAACTCGAACTCCATCCTTCAGGGGTTGTTTACTGGCATAATGAAGATGTTCTGCTTCTCAGTGATTTACACCTGGGAAAAGTATCCCATTTTAGAAAATACGGAGCAGCTGTACCTCAGCAGGCGATCAAAAAAAACTTTGATACGATGCAGCAAGCCCTGCTCCACTTTCAACCTAAAGTCATTTGTTTCCTGGGAGACTTGTTTCATTCCAGCCTCAACGGGGAATGGCAAATGTTTGAGAAATGGGTAAAGAAGGCTGATGTAGAGATGATTCTTGTCGCTGGAAATCACGATATTATTTCTCCTTTAAAATACGAGGCTTTAGGAATTTCTATAAAAAAAGAACTAATCTGGGGTCCATTTTTACTCACGCATTACCCTGAGGAACGGGAAGGCTTATTTAATCTGTCGGGGCATATCCACCCGGCCATTAAACTGAGAGGTCATGGAAGGCAAAGTTTGCGATTGCCTTGCTTTTTTAAGAATAAATACCAGATGATACTCCCGGCTTTCGGCACTTTCACCGGTTCCCACGTGATGGAAAAAAATAAGGAAGACGAGGTATACGCCATCGCAGAAGCAGCGGTGATAAAAATTTAAGGGTTCGTTGCAGAAGCAGCTGTACCACCCTATCTTTGCACAAAAATTGCAGGTGACGAAAAGCACCATTCCTCTGTTATACGAAGAGTCTCCGAAACTCAGGAAACTCAGGGAGGCTATTGTTCAATCTCAAAAAAAAACAGTACTCAAAGGCCTGGTAGGCTCTGCGAGATCTTTGGTTGTAGCTGAATCCTTCAGGCTCTCTGACCATCCCTTTTTGTGGATATTACGCGACAAGGAAGAGGCGGCGTATTGTCTAAATGATCTGGAACAGTTTTTCGGAGATGAAAAAGTATTCTTTTATCCCGGTAGTTACCGCAGGCCTTATCAGATCGAAGAGACAGACAATGCCAATGTCTTGCTGAGGGCAGAGGTGCTCAATCGTATCAATTCCAGAAAAAAGCCGGCGATCATTGTCACCTATCCCGATGCTCTTTTTGAAAAAGTCGTCACCAGAAAGGAGCTTGATAAGAATACTCAGAAAATCAAGGTCGGGGATACTCTTTCGCTGGATTTTTTAAATGAAGTCCTGTTTGAGTACCGCTTTCACAGGGTCGATTTCGTAACAGAGCCCGGAGAATTTGCCGTTCGTGGGGGGATTGTCGATGTTTTTTCTTTCTCTCATGACCAACCCTATCGAATTGAGTTTTTCGGAGATGAAATTGACAGTATCAGAACCTTTGATGTGGAATCTCAACTTTCCACAGAAAAAGTAAAAAAGATCACTATCATCCCGAATGTCGAAAACAAGTTTTTAAAAGAATCCCGCGAGAGTTTTCTCAAATACATCAGTGCGAGTACCACCATTTTTGTCAGTGATCTTGAGGTTCTGCAAGAACGTATTTCGGGATTTTTTGAAAAGGCTAAGTTGGCTTTTGCCGAACTCTCCGAGGAAATCCAGCATTCCCATCCGGAAGAACTTTTTACAAGTCCGGAAACCATCAATACCGAACTTCAGGAATTTTCCCTGGTAACTTTCGAATCAAATCAGCAAGGCGCAGAACCGGATGATATCGTATTTCACACCAAACCCCAACCGGTATTTAACAAGAAGTTCGATCTCCTTCTGGCCAACCTGAATGAAAATGAAGCGAAAGGTTACAGTAACTATCTTTTCTGTTCTTCTGAGCAGCAGGCTCAGCGATTCCACGATATCTTCGATCAGATCGGTAAATCTGTTCATTATCAAACACTTGTTGCACCAATACACGAAGGATTTATTGATGAGGATGCAAAAATAGCCTGTTATACCGATCATCAGATCTTTGAGCGTTACCACAAGTTTCAGATTAAAAATGGCTACGCCAAAAAACAAGCGATTACTCTAAAGGAAATCAACAAACTTTCGGTTGGCGATTACGTCACCCACATCGATCACGGAATCGGAAAATTTGGCGGACTTAAAAAAATAGAGGTAGAGGGTAAACAGCAGGAGGCCATTAAACTGATGTATGGCGAGCGCGATATCCTCTATGTGAGTATCCATTCCCTACACAAGATTTCCAAATACAACGGGAAAGACGGCGCCGTACCTAAAATTTATAAACTGGGGTCTGCCGCGTGGAAGAAATTAAAACAAAAGACCAAATCCAGGGTCAAGAAAATTGCCTTTGACCTTATCAGTGTGTACGCTAAAAGGAGACTCGACAAGGGATTTGCCTATGCTCCGGACAGTTATTTACAACACGAATTGGAGGCTTCCTTTATCTATGAGGATACTCCCGATCAGGTTACGGCCACCCAGGATATCAAAAGAGATATGGAGCGGGAAAGGCCTATGGACCGCCTGATCTGTGGAGATGTTGGTTTTGGCAAAACCGAAGTCGCCATCCGGGCAGCTTTTAAGGCAGTTGAAAATGGCAAACAGGTTGCTGTGCTGGTACCTACTACCATTCTCGCCTTCCAGCATTATCGGACTTTTACCGAACGTCTTGCTGATATGCCGGTTAAGGTAGATTATCTCAATCGATTCAGGACGGCCAAGGAAAAGAGGGAAACCCTAGCTGAGCTTGCTGAAGGCAAAGTTGAAATAATCATCGGGACACATCAGTTGGTAAACAAAAATGTGGTGTTTAAGGACCTGGGGCTGCTCATCGTAGATGAAGAACAAAAATTTGGGGTAGCCGTAAAAGACAAATTAAAGGCCATCAAAGAGAATGTAGATGTTCTTACCCTTACCGCCACACCTATTCCCAGGACCCTTCAATTTAGCCTGATGGCGGCGCGTGACCTCTCTGTGATCACGACTCCTCCCCCTAATCGCTACCCGATTGAAAGTCATGTGATCAGACTCTCCGAATCGAGTATCAGAGATGCGATCTCGTATGAATTGCAAAGAGGAGGACAGGTCTTTTTTATCCACAACCGGATACAGAACATTAAAGAAGTGGCCGGAATGTTGCAACGCCTGGTACCCGATGCCAAAATAAGGGTGGGCCACGGACAAATGGAAGGAAAAAAACTGGAGACCCTGATGCTGGCATTTATGAATGGAGAATTTGACGTCTTGGTCTCCACTACCATCGTGGAAAGCGGACTCGACGTTACAAATGCCAATACCATCTTTATCAACAATGCAAATAATTTTGGTCTCAGCGACCTCCACCAAATGAGAGGAAGAGTTGGGAGAAGTAATAAAAAGGCCTTTTGTTACTTTATCACACCTCCTTACCACGCGATGACCACAGAAGCGAGAAAGCGAATTGAAGCCCTGGAACAGTTCACCGAATTGGGAAGCGGATTTAACATCGCCATGAAGGATCTTGAAATACGAGGTGCCGGTGACCTACTTGGCGGAGAGCAAAGTGGATTTATCAATGAGATCGGTTTTGAAACCTATCAGAAGATTTTGGCAGAAGCTATTGACGAATTAAAAGAAAATGAATTCAAAGATCTCTACGAAGATGACGGTAAAGAGAAGAGTTTTGTTAGAGAAACACAGATCGATTCCGATTTTGAACTCCTCTTTCCCGATGATTATGTGAATAATATTACTGAAAGACTGAATCTTTATACGGAACTGAATTCTATTTCAAAAGAGGAAGAGCTGCAGGAATACCAGCTTCATCTGCGCGACCGGTTTGGCCCTTTACCAGAATCTGTAGAAGATTTGCTGAATTCTGTGCGGATTAAATGGTTCGCCGGTAAAATTGGTATTGAAAAAGTAGTGATGAAAAAAGGAAAATTCCTGGGCTATTTTGTCAGTGACCAACAGTCGGCCTTCTACCAAAGTGCTGCCTTTACAAAGGTGCTGCAATACGTACAAGCGCATGCGGGCATTTGTAGGATCAAAGAAAAGCAAACCCGGAACGGACTGAGACTGCTGCTGATTTTTGAAAATGTGCATTCTACGACCAAGGCGCTGGATGTTTTGCGTCCTATCACTGGAGAGATCGAAGAAGTTACTCAACCTCTTCGTGAAAATTTGTAATAATCTTCTTATAAGTTCTTCAAATCCTTAATCGTCTTAAAAGCCATATCTACCTGCTCATCATTGACGATTATGGTGAACTCGTTGGTAGTGGAGATGACCTCAAACAAGACGATTCCTTCCCAGGCGAGACGCTGAAAGATAAAATAATAGATTCCCGGGACAGAGACATTTTCAGCGGGCAACTTCACGGTGATCGAGGATAAATCGGTGGCCTTCTGTGTGCACTTTTCAGCTTTAAAAAGTGATTCCACCACGGGATCCAGACTATTACTCACTACGATATTTAATTCATTGACTCCACGCGAGGATGTGTAAAACACCTCTTTATTCTTACTGACTTCCTGAAGCAGCTGTGTCTGGTTATTAAGGATACTGTCTGAAACCAGAAAGGTAAAATCGGTAAGGGAAGACCTCACGGTAATCTCACCGATATTCTTTAATACTTTAATGATCCTGTGAGTAGCCCTGAACTCGAGATCGTCAGAAAGGCGCTTTAGAGCCATAACGATCGCACCATTTCGAACATCTTTTCCGAGTTCTTCTTCAATTTCGGGTTTGATAAGGCGTGAAAGGGAAGTGAGGTTAATAATTCCCTGGGCTAAAGCACTTTGTAAAAAGGGCTTTTTCCTGATGTAATGTTCCACCACTGAAGAAATGGTCTTCATGTCATTTTTTTCAAAAATAACAAAATGTTACAAATAAAACGATTGCTAGTAATGGGAAAAGGCGTTCTTGAGATGTTCCAGGGTGAATTTTTGATTCTGGTGAAGAAGGAGAATAATATCAAAACGGACCTCTACATCAAGGTCGTTTGTCAATACATAGTGATCTGTTGCCCTTATAATTCTTTTTCTTTGATTGAGGTTGACGGCATCAGCCAGTAATCCAAGGTATCCTTTTCGCCTCATCTTGACTTCCACCACAGCAAGAATTCCATCTTTCTCTGCAATGATGTCGATTTCTGCCTTGCCAAACCTAAAATTTTTCTCCTTTATATTATAACCTTTATTTTTTAACCATTGAACCGCCATATCTTCTCCTCTCCTGCCTAATTCTTGCTGCACCCTCATAGTCCCCTGAAAATTAACAAAATAGCGCATTTCATCGAAAAATGGGTTCATTTGACCGTTAATTTGGTCTCGAGATTGTACATTAGACCTCCGGATATCGAATATCTCGGGTTTTCCATACTAAGTAAATGGATTAAGCGTTAAGAATCTGCCCCTACACACATGAACATTCTTAAAGCCTAAAAAACAACTATGGAATACTTCGTTAATTGTAACACCTCTACATTAGCGCCTTACACAACACCCCTGGATAAAGTCAGGGCCGCGCATTTGTACAGGAGACTAGGGTTTAGTGCCTCAGTTCAGACAATAGACCAAGCAGTGGGACAAAATGCAGGAACCCTTGTTGATTCACTAATCAATGAAGCGATTACCATGCCTCCCCTTGCAGCACCAGCATGGTCTGATTGGAATAATAGCAACTATCCTGCTGACGATGATCTTGCCAGACAGCTTAGAAGAGCGCAGGCAGAGGAGTGGGCCGTTGCCTACACCAATGGAATGCTGAACAACAATCTCCGTGACCGTCTGAGTTTCTTTTGGAGCAATCACTTCGTAACCGAACTGGATATTTATGACTGTAACAGCTTTTTGTACTATTACACCGACTGTCTGCAGCGAAATGCTATTGGAAACTTCAAAACTTTTGTGAGTGAGATCGGTTTAACCAGTGCTATGCTCTATTATTTAGATGGGGTGTATAACAATGGTAATAACCCTAATGAGAACTATGCCCGTGAACTCTATGAGCTTTTTACCCTGGGTGAAGGGAACGGATATACAGAGCAAGACATTATCGAAACCGCTAAAGCGCTAACAGGATATGTAGAGCGTGGCGAATTGGGTTGTGAACAGGTGATGTTTGATCCTACCAGATTCGATGCCGGACCTAAGACGATTCTAGGTCAAACCGGAAATTGGAATTATGACGATGTGATAGATATCCTTTTTCAGGAACGTCCCAACGAAATTGCTAATTTTATCTGCCAGAAATTATACGAGTATTTTGTTCACCCTGATTCTGATGATGACGCAGGAAATGCACAAACCATCATCAATGGGTTAGCTACAACAATGGTCTCTAACAATTTTGAAATCGCACCTGTACTGGCTCAACTCTTTAAAAGTGAGCACTTTTTTGACGACGAAGCCATTGGGGTAATTATCAAGAGTCCGTTCGATATCTATTTGAATTTGATCAACGAAAGTAACTTTGCATATAATGACAATACTGTACTCAATGTTATAGATACAACCAGAATGCTGGGGCAGGAATTATTTGATCCTGTCGATGTTGCCGGATGGCAACGAGACCGTACCTGGATAAATACCAATTTTATTATTGGAAGATGGTTAACTGTAGAGGTCTTCCTCGAGATCTTCTACCAATCTAACCAGGAACAGTTCAGAACCCTGGCAATGGATGCTGTTGGAGCTGCTGATAGCAATACCAGCAATCCTGAAACGGTGGTTAGAGCTCTGGTAAACAAGTTTACCCCTCTTGGGTTGCTTACTGCCCAGGATTTTGAGAATGCCATGGATGTATTTAAGATAGAAGATGTGCCGGAAGAATACTACGGTTCAGACTACGTAGCCGGAGGATTAGGACTATGGATGTTATCCGTAAGTCCGGAAGTCCCTCAACAGGTCTTTTTACTCCTGATGCATTTATCAAGACAACCCGAGTTTCAACTTAAATAAACCTACAATTATGTGTAATAATCATATACCCCTTAATATCAACAAAGACAACGGGCACGACGAGGAACACAAGTTCTGGAGCAGGCGTTCCTTCCTGCAGGCTATCGGTATCGCAGGATCTGGTTCCATGATGCTGGGCAGCAATATGCTAACCGCCTCAGCTCCCTCGCCCCTCACTGCGGCCATCGCGAATGCAGATTCAGATAATATTCTTATTCTGATCAGGCTTTCAGGAGGAAATGACGGTTTGAGTACCGTTATTCCGATTGAGCAATACGACCTTTATGCCAATGCCCGACCCAATATCTACATACCTGAAAGTAAGGTGTTAAAACTTACAGACGAATTTGGAGTCCCTTCTTATATGAACGCCCTTGAATCTATGTGGGGTGAAGGACAATTTAAAGCCGTACACGGAGTAGGGTATGAGAACCAGAGTCTTTCTCATTTTACCGGATCAGATATCTATGCCAATACAGACCTTACTACCACAGGATTTTCAGGTTTGGATACCGGGTGGATGGGCAGGTATTTTGAAAATATTTATCCCGATTACCTCGTAAACCCACCGGCATCTCCGGCAGCGATACAGATCGGAAACTTTGGAAGCTTGGTTTTCCAGGGAGAAGAAACGAACTACGCCTTTGTTACCTCCAACATAAATCAATTAGAAGAAATTGCAGAATCAGGGGTACAGTACAGCCTTGATCCAACTCTTTTTAATGATTGTATGTATGGCGATCAACTTAGATTCCTAAGGGGAGTAGCAAATACGACTTATGAATATTCAGGGCTTATCCACGAAGCTTATGAGCGTGGAC
Organism: Flavobacteriaceae bacterium; assembly: GCA_013042315.1. GTDB lineage: Bacteria > Bacteroidota > Bacteroidia > Flavobacteriales > Flavobacteriaceae > Muriicola. The sequence goes on from JABDQM010000251.1 coordinate 22,756, forward strand.
AAAACCAGGTGCAGTATCAGGATAATGGTTTTGCGCGACAATTGGCGCTTTTGGCCCGTTTGATAAAAGGTAATCTGGGCACCAAGGTATATATGATCTCTATGGGAGGTTTCGACACCCACGGAAATCAGCCTCTGGCGCACGAACGCCTGATGTCTAACCTGTCTATCGCTATCAACAATTTCTACGAAGACATTGCCTTTACACAACAGGATGACAAAGTATTGAGCATGACCTTCTCTGAATTCGGAAGAAGGATCTTCGAAAACGGTTCTAACGGAACCGACCACGGTAAGGCTGCCCCTACCCTTTTCTTTGGATCAGGATTAAATGGTAGTGCTTTTGTGGGGGATCACCCTTCCCTAGAAAATCCTAACGGAAGAGGAAATTTAGAATATACCATGGACTTTAGGGACCTTTATGCCACGGTCCTTGCCGAATGGATGTGCGTCCCTATTCCTTTGGTGGAACAGCATCTGTTGGATCATCCCTATGCTCCTGTAGATTTAGGATTCAACTGTAGTGGGGTTGAATTTCCCGACATCGCCTACAGCGATGAACCATTTACACCTCCTACTCCTATGGATCCAAACTCGGAAGATCCGAGTGAAGAACTGTTGAATGCTATCGTACACAAACCCTTTTACCCCACTCAGGAGGCGCCGCATATCTATCTCGAGATGCCCTTTAGTGCTCATGTAGATATACAGCTCTACAATATCCTGGGACAGAATGTGGGTACGGTTTACAATGAAATGATGTTTGAAGGATCGGTGGAAATCAATATCAGGGAAAGAATGCCTGAGTATCTCTCTACCGGGAAGTATATTTACCGCATTCAGGTACAAGACAAGAAAATGTCTAAATCCGTTATGGTAGCATAAGCTGCCCCTACGACGCTATAGTAGCCTTCGTATTTCCGGCTTCAGAAAATCATCTGGAGTCATGGACATACGAAGGTTTTCTTTTTTCCCCTGCCGGAGAGAAGGCATAAAAAAATGGTTATTTTTGTGCCTTAATCCATAAGCTTAATGGCATTGGCACCTAAGAAATTCTCCCGGCACACCATTACCGCAGCATTACCTTACACTAATGGCCCCATTCACATCGGGCATTTGGCAGGAGTATACGTTCCTGCAGATATTTATGCGCGTTTTTTACGCCTGACAGGCAGAGATGTGGCCTTTGTGTGCGGCAGCGATGAACACGGCTTTGCCATTCCGATGAAGGCCGCGAAAGAAGGGGTAACGCCCAAAGACATCATCGACAAATATCACGGAATTATTAAGAAATCCTTTCTAGATTTCGGAATCACTTTTGACAACTATTCCAGGACCTCTGCTGAGATTCATCATCAGACAGCCAGCGATTTTTTCCTGAGGATGTATGAAAAAGGAGATTTTATTGAAGAAACTACAGCACAGCTTTACGATGAACAAGCGAAGCAGTTCCTGGCAGACCGTTTTGTAACAGGAACATGCCCAAAATGTGGCCATGAGGAGGCCTATGGAGACCAATGTGAAAACTGTGGCTCCTCTCTTAACGCAACAGATCTTATCAATCCTAAATCTACCCTTTCGGGTGCAGTTCCCAC
>JABDQM010000256.1 GCA_013042315.1 Flavobacteriaceae bacterium
CCGGTGACCAGGAGATCGCCCAGATAAGCAGAATTATTTATGTTTCGCTTCATTTTATGCACCCTCTTGATATAGCGATTCATCTCCCGTATAGCATTGCTCATCAAGACGCTTTGAAAATTATCCCCGTAGCCCAGACCATGTGCGATTCCGGCTGCCAATGCGTAGATATTTTTTAACATCGCAGCGTATTCAGTTCCAATGATATCATCAGAAGTTTTAGTCTTTATGTGCTCGCTTTGAAGTTGCGCAGCCATTAGTTTGGCTTTGTCTTTGTCGGCACAGGCAATAGTGAGATAGGAAAGCCTGTCTAAAGCTACTTCCTCGGCATGACAGGGCCCTGTTATAACCCCGATATTTTTAAAAGGGATATCGTAGTTATCGTGGAAGTGTTCTCCAACAATCTTGCCCGACTCAGGTACGATCCCTTTAATGGCACTAAAGATGATCTTTTCGGTTAGGGGAATAGTCAGTTTTTGTAATTCAGATTCGAGAAAGGCCGATGGAATAGCAAAAACCAGTATATCGGCCTTTGAAACCGCCTCATCTATACTATCTGTAAGACTGAGTTGCGCCAGGTTAAACTCAACAGAAGTAAGATAGTTGGGATTGTGTTTTTCCTTTTTAATAAAGGCGATAGCGTCTGAATTTCTCATGTACCAATGAACATTGGAAAGATTCTTTGTGAACATTTTAACTATAGCAGTTGCCCAACTTCCTCCGCCTAATACAGCAATTTTCACCTCTTTTTTCATCTAATCCTTTTAGTAAAACAAATGTAAATAAAAACCTTAAGCTTGTAAATTACTGAATACCAAATAGATATAGGAATTGGCACGATGCTTGTTCTATCTCAGTAGCGTATTAAAAACTGAACATCATGAGAAAATTTACACTCTTTAGCTCCGCAATCCTATCCTTGCTGTTTCTCAGCAGTTGTTATACTGAAGTAATTTTGGAAGACGTGTTTATCGAAGACACTTCCTTACAGACCAGACAGGTTTTAGAGGCCTATGATCTTTGGTATGTGGACATCCAATCCACAGAGGGAAATGGTGAAGTACCTTATCTGCAAAGGGCATTTACCCTGTCCTTTGTCAACGGTTTGCTCTATGCGAATAACAATATATCCGGAATTGGTAAAACGGGAAATGGCCTGGGCATCAGAGTGGGATATTACGATACCGGAGTGGGAATACTGGAGATTGATCACGATGTGGACGGCCTTTGGACCCTTGAGGTGTTTGGCGTAAATGGAAGGACGATAGAATTATATGACAGGCGTTCTAATACGTCTTATTATCTCGATGGTTACCAGAGATCTAATTTTGATTACGACCGATTGTTTTACGAGAACATTGAACTTCTTTTACAGGAGTACGATGTATGGGAAAAGACCTATGTAAGCAACACAGGTTTTGCCAATGAATTTGATGAGGAAAATTTCCTGCAGTTTTTTGAAAGTAATGCAGGGAACAGATTCAGGTCATCAGTAGATGCACAAGGAATACCCTTGTCTAATATTGTCTGGGACTATGAAGGTTTCTATGAGATCTACGATGTGCAAAACGATGAAACGCTCAAAACTTTAACGTTAGACTACGCTTTTATGGGCAATGATTATTTCGAATTGTACGTTATCAACGATAATACAATTGAATTATACCACCCGGATAGTGAGACGGTTTATGAGTTCCAGGGCAGAGGGTATATTCAGTTTCTGAAATCGGGAAGTTCCTCAGAGGTGAAAAAGAGGGTCAAGAGTGATCGCCCGACGATGAATGTGAAAAGACAACGCAAATAAAATACGCTCCTGATAAAAGGAGACGAGTGAAGATTTTTTGGTTGGTTATTTGGTTAAAAGCCGTCCTGTATACCTAACACAGGGCGGTTTTTTTGTTGAGATTCGCCCATTTTATGTATCTTAATTGGGCTAATTCCTAACGAAATTAAGATGAACTCCAGGCACAAAGTTGAATTGGGGAACACCGGCCATAAAGAGATACCGGGCAACCCTTCTACAGCCACGAGCAGTACTAAGAAGTTAAATGATCGCTCTAACGGCAAGCCACTAAAGGTACTTAGTGAGGACGACTGGAACTTCTGGATTCACAATGGGTATATCATCATTAAAAATGCCGTTTCCAGATCCCAGGCAGAAGAAACAGCGAAATTCCTCTGGGAATTTGATGAAAAGGATCCGACAAATCCTGAAACCTGGTACGCCCCACCAAGGGCAGAAATGCAAATGAAAGAGCTCGCTGGCACGGGGATGGTTGAAGTATACAACCATCAGCACCTTTGGAACAACAGGCAAGAAGAAAGAGTATATGAGGCCTTTACAGATATCTGGGGAACTGAAAAACTATGGGTGACCATAGACAGGGCTAATCTCAATTTTCCACAACGCCCGGGTCATGAACAAAAAGGATTTATTCATTGGGATTACGACCCTGAAACCAAACCTCAAAACGTTCAGGGAGTTTTGGCCCTGGCAGACCAGACCGATGAGAATATGGGGGGATTTCAATGTATACCCTGGCTTTACAGAAATTACGAGACCTGGAAAAAAGCCCAACCGGTAGATCGGGATCGTTTTCAACCGGATATTACCGGACTTGAGGATAAGATCGTAAAAGTAAAATTAGAGGCGGGCGACCTTCTGATTTTCAATAGTACCCAGCCTCACGGAATCAGGCCCAATCGGTCCGAAAAAAAGGTGCGCATCGCCCAGTACATTTCTATGATGCCGGCAGAACCAGAGAATAAAACCCTGCTGAAATGGAGAATTAATTCCTGGAAAAATAGAGTAGCCCCTGAGGGCTATGCCTTTCCCGGTGACCCAAGAAATTGGGAACAGCAGAAATACGAAACGGCAAAATTATCACCTCTGGGAGAACGATTATTGGGAATTACCCCCTGGTAATTGTGAATTATGTAATTCTCCGAATCAGAGCGGTCAGCTGTTAAATTAATCCTATTTTTGCGCCCTTAAATAAAAGGGTTTGAAAAAGTACCTCAATCTATTCGATTTTTCCCAGGAAGTTAATTACCGTACAGAGATCCTTTCCGGCCTTACGGTTGCCTTGGCTTTGGTACCCGAAGCGATTGCATTTGCACTCATCGCCGGATTATCTCCGCTGACAGGATTGTATGCGGCCTTCGTAATGGGCCTTGTGACTTCCGTTCTTGGAGGTAGACCAGGGATGATCTCTGGAGCAACAGGTGCAGTAGCAGTGGTTATTGTAAGCCTTGCACAACAGCACGGCGTTGAATACGTTTTTGCGGCTGTTGTACTAGCGGGTGTATTACAGGTGCTGGCAGGGATGCTACGGCTCGGGAAACTGATGCGTTTGGTTCCACATCCCGTGATCTTCGGATTCGTCAATGGCTTGGCGATCATTATTTTTCTCTCTCAGATGGATCAGTTTAAGAACGCCGATGGAAGCTGGTTAAGTGGAACTACTATGTTATTCTTCTCAGGCTTAGTATTGCTCACCATGCTGGTGATATGGGGCCTGCCAAAGATCAGTAAAGCGGTGCCTGCCTCCCTCGTGGCCATATTGCTCGTCTTTGGACTAGTACTTGCCTTTGGGATTGATACCCGTACCATTGGCGACATTGCATCAATAAAAGGAGGCTTTCCGCCATTTCATATTCCCGAAGTTCCAATTTCATTTGAGACCTTGCAGATCATTTTCCCCTATGCCGCTATCGTTGCAGGAGTGGGACTCATCGAGAGCCTTCTAACCCTGAATATCATAGATGAGATTACAGAAACCAGAGGACGGGGTAACAAAGAAGCTGTTGCCCAGGGGACAGCCAATATCCTGTCAGGAATATTTTCAGGTATGGGCGGTTGTGCGATGATCGGACAGAGTTTGATCAATACTTCCAACGGGGCAAGGGCAAGATTATCAGGTATTGTCGCAGCCCTGATGCTATTGGCCTTTATTATGTTCGGAGCAGATCTGATTGAAAAGGTGCCTATGGCGGCTTTAACCGGACTGATGATCATGGTAGCACTGGGAACTTTTGAGTGGGCGAGTTTGAGGACCTTTAGGCGGATGCCAAAAAGTGATGTGCTGGTCATGGTACTCGTTACCCTGGTCACCGTATTCCTTCACAACCTGGCCCTGGCCGTTTTGGTAGGGGTTATTATCGCAGCCCTGGTCTTTGCCTGGGATAACGCCAAAAGAATCCGAGCCCGAAAATACATGGACGAAGACGGCGTAAAACACTACGAAATATACGGGCCACTATTTTTTGGATCTGTCACCTTATTTAACGAGAAATTTGACGTGCTGAGCGATCCCGATGAGGTCATCATCGACTTTAGGGAAAGTAGGGTAGTAGACATGTCGGCCATTGAAGCCCTTAACAAGATTACAGAACGCTATCTAAAAGTAGGGAAAAAGGTACACCTGAAACACCTGAGTCGCGATTGTAAAAGACTGCTGAAAAATGCAGATGACATCATTGATGTAAACGTTCTGGAAGATCCTACTTACAAAGTGGTAGTCGACTAGGTCTGAAAAATTGACTGGACGCTATCAAGGTTGCAGGGAATACACCAATGCCTGATAGGGTTGCAGTGAAAAAACACCCTCCTCGTAGATCACCTGTTCGTAATTATTGAGCAGCACCTCTTCCAATTCTTCATTAACCGGGACGGGCAGCGGGACCATTTCACTCGAAAAATTGAGAAGCACCAGCATTTTTTTTCCTTCCCATTCCCTTGTATAGGCGTAGATTTTTTCGTGCTCAGGAAGGAGCAGGGTGTAGGCTCCATAGACCAGTAGGGGATTGTCTTTCCTCAATTTAACAGCTTTTTTAAAGTAGTTGAGAACCGAATTGGCGTCGTGTTCCTGTACTACTACATTGACGGTCTTATAATTGTTGTTTACCGGGAGCCAGGGATCGCCTGTGGTAAATCCGGCATGAGGTGTATTATTCCACTGCATAGGAGTTCTGCCGTTGTCCCTGGATGCAAATTTTAAGTTGGTCAGGTAAGCGTCCAGATCACCTCCTGAGGCCTTTGTTTTTTCATAACCGTTGAGGGCTGCGATATCCCTGTACTGCGAAATGCTGTCGAAGCCAATATTGGTCATCCCAAGTTCATCCCCATAATAGCAGTATGGAGTCCCTCGCATAGTCAGGATAAAAGTATTCAGCATCTTGGCAGCTGCCGCCCGATATCGTGGATCGTCATTCCCAAACCTGCTCACGAGTCGGGCCTGATCGTGATTGGCCAAGAAAACGGCCAACCAACCTTTTTCGGCAAATTCTTTATCCCAGCGTGAAAAGACCTCTTTAAAATGAATCAGGGAGTAGCCTTCAGGTTTTGCAATATCAACCCCTTCAAAAGCATAAGCCATATTGAGCTCATTTCTATCGGCATCAACCAATTCGTGGGCCTCTTTAAAATTCCGTCCTGCGCCTTCCGCCACAGACATCACCTCGTATTTGCTGAAAACTTCTTGGTTCATTTCCTTAAGAAAGTCGTGAAGTCCCGGCTGCATGGCGTAGTACTGAATAAAATTTTCTTCAAGGTCATCAGGGAATTCAGGATAAGTAGTATCCTTTGCCGCAAACTGGAAGGCATCAAGCCTGAACCCGTCAACGCCTTTCTCTGCCCAGAATTTCATCAGCTCGTATACCTCCTGTCTAACTTTAGGATTCTCCCATTTGAGATCGGGTTGTTCCTTGGAAAAGTAATGAAGGTAGTAAGCATTGGTTATTGAATCGTATTTCCAGGCATCCCCGGCTGCATCAAACAAGCTGTAGCGGTAAGGAGGCTTTCCTTTTTCTGCAGGCCACCAATGGTAATAGTCCCGATAAGGATTATCTCTTGAGCTGCGCGATTCTTTGAACCATTCGTGCTGGTTGCTACTATGGTTGACTACCACATCCATCACAAATTTGATATCGCGTTGATGTAGCCCATCGAGCAGAACATCAAAATCTTCCATCGTACCAAACTCTTCCATGATGCTGCGATAGTCACTTATATCATAACCGTTATCGGCATTTGGCGAACTGTAAATAGGGTTGATCCACACCATCGTCACTCCAAGGCTCTTGATATAATCAAGCTTCTCGATGATTCCCTTTAGGTCACCAACTCCGTCCCCGTCAGTATCCTTAAAACTGCGCGGATAGATCTGATAGACTACCCCCTGTTTCCACCAGGCTGAATCATTGGGTATTGCCGTATCATCCTGTTCATTTTTTTCGGCACACCCTGTGAATACAAGACTTAGAATGAAGAGGAAGAGTATATTTTTCATGTGTTTTAAAATTATTGTTGCTGTCCCATGATGGGCGTTAAATGCGCGGAGGCTCCTGTCATTTCCCAATGTCCTAGAGCGATTGGGATGTTCCCAATGCTGTTTAGTCTGTCCATAAATTCCTTGATGCGGAAAGGTTCAGCTTTGGATTCCCTTATTTTAGCATAATCGGCCAGGGCGCTTTCGAGTAAATATTTTCCTGTAATATAACTTGTACCGTATCCCGGTTGTCGCATATAGAGGTGTTGCTCAAATAGCAATAACTCTTTTTCCGTCTTCATCCACCCTCTGGGCGTGTACTCCGAATGGATACCCCCTGCTTCTTCCATACTCATTTCGTTGGCATGGGCATAGAGAGATCCCAGGCCTCTGGCAGCTCGTTGCGCTATCATAATATAAACGATTTCTTTGCTTCTGGGGGAATCGTCGTACAGGCCGGCTTGCATAAAGAGTTCTTCCACAGCTGTAGCTGTTCCTTCATTGCGAGAATCAAAGATATTGTAGAGTAATGGGCCACGTCTGATGGGGCTGGAATGTGGATGCAGATCCATACGAGCGAGCTCAAACCAATGGTAGAAATGTGAATACAGCGGTCTGGGATCAAAGTGTTCCCCGATCAGGAAAAAATTTCGTTGGTTTTCCGGAACGAAACTTCCAAGGTGCTCCCTCAGGGCAGGTTCAAAATAATCCTCTACTGTAACGATCTCCTGTTTTTCTAAAAAATCAAGCAGGCTTCTGGCTGCTTTGTCGGCCATTTCATCATAGGCTTCCGGACTATCGGCTGCCATAAGAGGGGGCAAAGCTCTGTTTCTGTGCTCTTCCAGTTTTAAGGAAGTCCAGGCCCTGGCCAGTTCCCGTTTTAAGAGTAGTACTTCATCTTCCCAACTAAGCGGCACCAAATGTACATTCTGCAGGTACCAGCTGTAGTTTTCTTTCCCTATCCCTGAAGGTCCGGTTTTAATTTTTGCCTGCTCACTAAGCCAAGAGGTAAATCTATTGGTTGAAGCGATTGCCTCTAACACCGCAGCCATGATTTCGTCATCCTCTGCAATGCCTTCCTTATTCAGAATCCTTTCCAGTGCGTTCGCCTGATTTTCAATCACCCGTATCCCTGCTTGCCATAGTTCTGCGGCATTTCCAGTCAGGTTTTCCTGGGCCTGAATATTCAGAGGAGGAATTACGCTGAGATCTCTTAACAAATTTTCTCTTTCTTCTTTTGACAACGGGAAAGAGTAGGTCCAAAGCTCCAGGGTTTTGTGATGAGTAGGGCCTTCATGAGCCGGAACATCCGAGCGATATTCCCAAACCGATTTGTAATAGGCAGGATCTCGTTCCCATGGTTTCAGGATACGCTGGTTAAAATCGTACCCATTCATCTCAGCCCAGACCAGCATCCAGTCTACTCTCTGGGGGACGGTCCAATTTGTGGTATCAATAGCGTTCAGATGTTCCTGGAGGTCCTTGAATACGGGCCATCGTGTTTTGAAGGTCTCAGCAGTATAATCAGGGGCTCCATCTTTCATAGGAGGGATCTCAAAAGCACGCCACTCTTTAAATAGCAGCAACAGCTCATCGTATGAGGCTTCTGCATTTTTAGAAGTTGTGATATCGGAAGTAGGATTATTCAGAAATTCCAGATCAGCCTGCCCAAAGAGGGTACAGGCGAATAAAAGGACAATAATTTGCAGAAGAGTTTTCTTCATCATGGTTCTTTTCGATAAAATGAATTTGAAGAAGCAGGATAGTTCTTTATTCGTTTCCTGCGAGGGAAGCTATAATCCTCTTCGTT
>JABDQM010000266.1 GCA_013042315.1 Flavobacteriaceae bacterium
CCCTGGCAGAAGAATTATCAAAAGGTGACGTATGTGCGGTAATACTGGAAACCATTCAGGGAGTTGGCGGACTTGATGAACCCTCTCCTCTTTTCTGCAAGGAAGTAGCCCACTTATGTAAACAAAACGGAGTGGTTTTAATTGCAGATGAAGTTCAGTCGGGATTTGGGAGAAGTGGAAAGTTTTTTGCTTTTCAGCATCACGACATTACCCCCGATATCATTTCGATCGCAAAAGGAATGGGCAACGGATTTCCGGTAGGCGGAATTTTGATCCATCCGGAGATTAAGGCAAAGTACGGACTACTGGGAACTACTTTTGGTGGTAATCACCTGGCTTGTGCGGCTACCCTGGCAGTACTGGAGGTTTTAGAAAAAGAGAACCTGATCGCAAATGCTGCTGATCTGGGATCGTACTTTGAAAAATGTGCAAGGCAAGTTCCACAGCTAAAAAGAGTTAAAGGCAAAGGACTAATGCTCGGACTCGAATTCGATTTCGAGGTGGCTGAGCTGCGTAAAAATCTTATTCTCAAGCAACATATTTTTACCGGAAGCGCGAAAAATAAAAAGGTTTTGCGTATTCTCCCTGCTCTGAATATCAACAAGACCCATCTGGATACATTTTTTACGGCATTAAAACAGGAATTGGAATGAAGCATTACCTCAACATTGATGATATCGATTCTATGCCCTCCTGGCTCTCACTGGCAGCGGAATGCAAAAAGGAGCCTTTTAAATTTAAAAAGCTTGGAGAAGGAAAGGTTCTGGGACTTTTGTTCTTTAACAACAGTCTGCGTACCCGTCTTAGTACCCAAAAAGCTGCTTATCATTTAGGGATGCATTGTATGACGATGAATTTTGGTAGCGAAGGCTGGGCTCTGGAATTTGAGGACGGAACTATTATGGATCAGGGAAAGGCAGAGCATATAAGGGAAGCTGCACAAGTAGTTTCACAGTATTGCGATGTGCTGGGTGTTCGGGCCTTTGCCTCTCTTACTGAAAAGGAACAGGATGAAGCCGAAATGGTCCTGAACGGATTCAGGAAGTACGCATCCATCCCAATATTAAATATGGAGAGTGCCACCGGGCACCCTCTACAGGCTCTGGCAGATTTGATCACCATCTCGGAGCATACAAAGAAAAAGAACCCAAAAGTAGTCCTCTCATGGGCTCCGCACCCCAGGGCATTACCCCATGCGGTAGCAAACTCCTTTATCGGTATTATGAGGAAAAATCCTCAATTCGATTTTAGCATTACCCATCCTCCTGGATATGAACTCAACCCGGAGATCGTGAAAGACGTCCCGGTTTCATATGATCAGAACAAGGCCCTGAAAGATGCCGATTTTGTCTACGTCAAAAATTGGAGTGCCTATAAGCCTTATGGTGAGGTGCTCAATAATGATCCTCATTGGATGATCACTCAGGATAAACTGGGAGAGGCTAATTTTATGCACTGTCTTCCCGTAAGGCGGAATGTGATTGTTGAAGATTCGGTATTAGATGGAGATAATTCACTCGTAATACAACAGGCCAACAACAGAACGTATGCCGCCCAGGTAGCTTTACTTAAAATACTTGAATCCCTATGAAACCCGCTTTGTCTATTATTAAAATTGGGGGTAATATCATCGGAGACGGCAAAGAACTATCCCGATTACTATCCTTCTTTAAGCAAGTTTCCGGACCTAAAATACTGGTTCATGGAGGAGGAAAAAAAGCCTCTGACCTAAGTGCAAAATTAGGGGTCGAAACAAGGATGGTCAATGGGCGACGTGTGACTGATAAGCAGGCGCTGGAAATAGCCGTTATGGTCTACGCCGGCCTCATCAACAAGTCGATCGTAAGTGAACTTCAGGCTCTGGAATGTAATGCCATTGGACTGAGCGGTGCTGACGCAGGGCTAATCAAAGCAGTAAAAAGGCCGGTGGAATCAATCGATTTTGGCTTTGTGGGGGATATTGTTTCCATACGAACAAAAGCCCTTCACGAATTACTACAATCCGGGTTGGTTCCCGTTTTTTGTGCCCTCACATATGACGATGGAGGTCAATTGCTAAACACCAATGCCGATACCATTGCCTCTGAGCTCGCTATCGCCCTAAGTTCAGAATACACCACCACCCTCTACTATTGTTTTGAGAAACCCGGAGTATTGGCAGACATCGAAAATGACAGTTCCGTAATTCCGCATATTAACAAACAAACTTATCTCAGTTTAGTCAGGGAAAAGGTCATTGTTGAAGGCATGCTTCCCAAGATGGAAAATTGCTTCCATGCGTTAGACCATTCGGTTCACAAAGTTTGTATTGGAAATATCAATATGCTACGGCCTAACCCATCCACTTTTACAACGTTATCACTATGAAGCAAGAAATTTCAAACCTCAGCGGAGAAGCCATTACCCTTTTGAAAGAATTGATCGGGACCCCCTCTTTTTCCTCTGAGGAAAACGAAACGGCTATTCTTCTGGAGCAATGGTTCAGAGATCATGATATTACATTCCACAGAGATAATAATAATGTATATGCTTTTAATAAGCACTATGATCAGAACAAACCCCACTTACTTCTCAATTCGCATCACGATAC
>JABDQM010000142.1 GCA_013042315.1 Flavobacteriaceae bacterium
GTTTTGGGGGATATTCTCAGGATCGCGGAGAAAATTTAAACTATAAAAGCAGCTCATGAAAAAAGAAGAGAATCAATTTGAGACAGATGCCATTAGAATACAAATGGAAAGATCCTCATTTTTGGAACACTCTTCTCCTATTTATATGACTTCCAGTTTTGTCTTTGAGGATGCCGAAGATATGCGAGCTTCCTTTGCTGAGGAAAAGGACAGAAAAATTTACTCGAGGTACGCCAACCCCAATAGTTCTGAGCTAATCGATAAGGTATGTGCCATGGAAGGGGCGGAGGCTGGTTTTGCCTTTGCTTCGGGAATGGCAGCGGTGTTTTCAACCTTTGCTGCCCTATTGGATAGCGGTGATCATATTCTTTCAGCCCGCAGGATTTTTGGCTCAACTCATTCCCTTTTTACAGGAGTTTTTCCAAAATGGCAGATTTCACATACCTATTTCGAATTGGAAGATCTCGATTCTCTGGAGGATCTGATAACTCCTGAAACCAAAGTCATTTATGCTGAATCTCCTACTAATCCCGGGGTGGATCTTGTGGACCTGGGTCGACTCGGAGATTTCGCGAAGAAACACAACTTACTTTTCATCGTAGATAACTGTTTTGCCACCCCTTATCTACAACAGCCGATGAAATTCGGAGCAGACCTCGTTATTCATTCGGGTACAAAGCTCATGGACGGGCAGGGAAGAGTATTGGCAGGGATAACCGTTGGGCGGGCTGATCTGATCGATAAGATTTATCGTTTTGCAAGGATTTCCGGCCCTGCTTTGTCGCCTTTTAATGCCTGGCTGCTTTCCCGTAGTCTTGAAACTCTTGCCGTTAGGATTGACAGACATTGTAGCAACGCGTTAAGACTAGCTGAGTATCTGGAGAAGCACAAACGAGTGAACCGGGTAAAATACCCCTTTCTTCCTTCTCATCCTCAATTTGACCTTGCTAAAAGACAAATGAAAGCAGGAGGCTGCGTTGTTGCCTTTGAGATAAGCGGTGGGGTAGAGGCGGGAATAAAATTCTTTAACGCAATAGAACTGCTCTCCCTTTCTGCCAACCTAGGCGATTCGCGCAGTATTGTAACCCATCCTGCCTCTACAACTCACAGTAAACTTTCCGAAGAGGAACGACAGGCGAGTGGAATCAGTCCGGGCCTCGTGAGGATATCCGTAGGTCTGGAACACATAGATGATATCATCAGGGATATCTCCGGAGCTTTGGATAAATCCTGCTGAAGACAGAATTCGGCACTTTTCGCTATCTTAGCTTTATGCTTTCCAAAAAGACCAAGTACGGCTTAAAAGCGCTGACTTTCCTGGCAAAACAAGACAAAAAGGATCCTATCCCAATTGCGGAAATTGCGGAACGAGAAAATATTTCCCAAAAGTTTCTGGAGAGTATTTTGCTGACATTAAGACGAACGGGTTACCTCGGATCTAAAAAAGGAAAAGGAGGTGGCTACTATCTAATCAAAGATCCCTCCGAAATCCCCATGACCACGGTAATGCGAGTTTTGGAAGGCCCCATTGCAATGGTTTCCTGCGTCAGTCTTAATTTCTACGAAAAATGCGATGACTGCCCCGACGAACAAAGCTGTTCTGTACATAAGCTAATGCTAAAAGTTAGGGATAGTGCCCTTGAAGTCTATCGCAATACCACGCTTGCCGATCTTTTGTCCTAAGGATACCTGACGGAATTTTCCTATTTGCCGTAATATTTTCAATTATTTAGTCTGGATTTTATTAATCTAGTAAAATCATAGGGTAAATAGAATATTTATTCTAGTAGTTTGTTATTAGCTAAGCGAGAAAATGTACTTTTGATTATCCTATTAAAACAATAGGATAAGTATTAAGTGCCATAGAACTACTTTTTTTATGATTTTTACTGATAAACACCTGGAACATCTCAACGCGCAATTCAAGGGTATTCCTACTGAAGAAATTATTGCCTGGGCCCTCGATTACGCCCGAAGACCGATACTTACCACAAACTTTGGGCCTCACTCTTCGTCTCTTCTACATGCCGTTACAAAAGTTAAAAATGACGTGCCCGTGATCTGGTGTGATACGGGCTACAATACAATTCCCACCTATAAGCATGCAGAAAAGGTGATGA
>JABDQM010000280.1 GCA_013042315.1 Flavobacteriaceae bacterium
TTTGAATACCTCAAATACCTCAAAAATATGGACCACTGGTCTCCCTGGGCGAAAAAAGATCCCAATATGGAAAAGAAATTCACGGGAACCGATGGTGAAGTTGGTGCAATAAGTTATTGGAATGGAAATAAGGAAGTAGGGGAAGGAGAACAGGAGATCACGAATATCATTCCGGGTGAGCGTATTGATGGAGAACTTCGCTTTATGAAACCCTGGAAGTCCCAATCCGACTGTTACCTGGTGCTTGAAGATACAGATGGGAAAGACACTAAAGTTACATGGGGCTTTAAAGGAAATAACAAATTTCCCATGAGTATTATGATGCTTTTTATGAGCATGGACAAAATGGTAGGAAAAGATTTTGAAGAAGGACTATCCTCCTTAAAAGCACAACTGGAAAAATAAAGAAATCATATGGAATCAAATATGATTGGATGGTTTGAGATTCCTGTAACGGATATGGATCGAGCCAGAAAATTCTACGAATCAGTATTTGATATTCAAATAGAAGTTCAAAATTTCCACGGACTCATGATGGGACTATTTCCCTTTGCTGAAAGGAAGCAGGGTGCCTCAGGGGCTTTGGTAAGTCACCCCGATTTCTACCGGCCAAGTGAATCCGAAGGTCCGTTGCTATATTTTTCCAGCAGGGATGTTCAGGAGCAGGTCGACAAAATCGAAGGAGCAGGGGGGAAGGTAATTCAACCCAAAAAGATGATCAGTGAAGATGTGGGTTATATGGCCTTGTTTGTTGATACTGAAGGCAACCGACTCGCCTTGCATTCCAGGCAGTAGTTATCACAGGTAAAAAATTGGAATTTCTGCCCTGGCTCCAAATCGAATAGGCAAAAATCTGCTAGTACCGACTCCCTTGGAAACGTACATTAGGGACTCATCACTTTTATACCACCCATTGAGATATCTGCCACTTCCTCCCGGTTTAAAGAATTCCTTTCCAAATATTTGTATTTGCCCCCCATGCGTATGCCCACAAAGAATCAACTTTATATTTACTTTTAAATGCTGGTTTAATTGATCTATGGTATCCCTGTATAATGGGCAATGGTTCAAAACAATGGTAGTTAAAGATTTATCGATTTCATCGGTCGCAGTTTCAAAATTTGGAGATCCATTCAAGAGATCATCTATACCTACTATATTAATTTTTCGCTTTCTTACAACAAACTCAACGGAATTATTGACCAATAATTGACCATTGTATTTACCAAAAAGTTGGTGATACATCTCAGCCGTAATCTTCCCATCATATTCAGCATTGCCCATAATTACAATTTTGGGAATCTCCAAAGGGATGAGCTTTAATAGATCCTCCAAAACACCCAAATGTTTTGGCCAATCAATACAATCTCCGGTAAAAAATATGAGATCAGGCTTTTCCCGTATAATTCTTTTTGCGATCCATTTGTGATAAGTTTTTATTTCACGAATATGCAAGTCGGTTAGCTGTAGGAGTTTTATAAATTTACCCCCTCCTTTTCTGAGATCATGCCGAGACCAGTTCACCAGGTATTTTTCAATCCAAAAGGCATCCAAAAATAACAACCCGGAGACTCCAAGAAAACTAAGAAACAAAAATTTTCGTCTGCTAAGGGGCATTTATTTTTTTGGATTTTTTCTAGGTGAAATCAGCTATTAAGGAATGCACAAAATTATTTAGCTAGTTCCAAAAGCGCTACTGAATAAGGGTTGTCAAGAGTCACACTCCCCTTTTTTACCTCTACAGTAGTTTCCGAATAGGTGTCGTACAGTTGGGTGCCATCCCCGAAGAATCCTTTTACCCAGAGCGATTTCTTCCCTTTGGGAAGGTCGAGGCCAACGACCACTTTATCCTTGTAATCCCCATCCGTATAGGTCCTGCTGAAGACATAGGGTTTCTTTGCCAGCCTTTTGTGCCTTCCAGCACCAATAGCTGGATGCCGGTTTCTGAACTTACCTAATTTTTGCCAATGGGAAAGGACTTCCCGGGTATTCAAACTATCCAGTTCATTCCAATTCATAAATGATCTCAGGGTGGCATCGCCTACAGTGCCTTCCACCGTAAGGTCTCTTGCAGTTTCATCACCGTAATATACTTGTGAAGTCCCCGGGGTGAGCAGTAAGACGTTAGCCGAATAAAATGGCTTTTTCCTCTCTTTGTCAAAGGGACTTCCATCGTCGTGTGAGGTCAGGTAATTAATGACACTGGCTCCTTTCAATTTCGAGTGAAGCAGGGAATTGTACTTTTTAAAAATTTGCTCATAGCTCTTTTGGGCATCTGTCTTGAGTTCAAAGTTGATCAGGCTGTTAAATCCGTGAGCAAAATAATCTACCTTTTTATCTCCAAAGTCAAATTCCCTTCCCCCTGATATACCGTAGTTATACACTTCGCCAACCATATAAAAAGGAGTGTCATCCAAAACCCGGTCCTGATGTTTCTTTTTCCAGTTGTCAAAAGCATAGGAGGCTTCTTTGTACAATTCTGCCCAGGCCTTTTCATCGGCGTGTTTTACGGTATCCACCCTGAAACCGTCAATCCCGAGGTCATTGACATAGTCCGTAAGCCATTTAATAATATAAAATCGAGGTGCTCTTGGATACCCGGTTCTGTCAAAAAATAATTGAAGTTCATCGAGCTCCATACTCAGTCGGCCTTCTTCCTTCCATTTGGCAAGAAGGGTATCCGGCAAATCCACAGGAGTATCTACAGCAGTCCTGATATCCGGGAGGTTTTCAACCAGGGTGCAGGCCGTGGTGGTTTCGTAATTTTCAAAGGTACATTTAGGTTCGGTAATCACCCATTCAGCAGGCCATACCGGATCTTTTTCTGTGACTGGCCCTGTGTGATTTAACACTACATCCATCAGGATCCTAATACCTTTATCATGGGCTTTCCTGACCATGATTTCCAGGTCTTTCCGGGTTCCGAAATTGGGGTCGAGTGCCGTCCAGTCCTTCGTCCAATACCCGTGATAAGCATAAGTATTTCCCGTACCTTCATCTGTATCTCCATGTACCTGCTCCACAACCGGGGTAAACCAAATCGCGTTAATACCCAGATCCGTAAAATATCCTTCTTCTATTTTCTGAGTAATTCCCTGGATGTCACCTCCCATAAAACCTCTTAATGGTCCTGTTTCATTCGTTCTCTCGTAGTTGATGTCGTTTTCTGGGTTTCCGTTGTTAAAACGATCTGTGAGGAGAAAATACACATTGGCAGCTTCCCAGCGAAAAGGAACGACCTCTTCTTTAGTGTCAGCCGCAACCTCTTCCAGGAGGGCTGTCTTGTCTGTAGTGTCAGATTTGGGTTTACAAGAAACAATCAAGCTGACGAAACAGACTAAGGCCAGTAATTTTTTCATGAAGCAGTATTTGAGGAAGACCCTTCACACACATCAGATCTATAAATAAGGATAATTCCCGCGGTCGTAATGGTTTGAAAAGGCTTTTTATATTTTGCCTAAAACTATAAAATGATCTTGGATTAGGAAAATTTATTTAAGGTACAATGCAGAAGGAATATTACTAATTTTTCCTGTTCAGAACCTTATATTCTTCATAACAACTGCTGATGGCATCGAGAATTTGAAGGTCGTTAGCGGTAGTAATAAAGGATTTGGAAAAATTACAGTTGGATAGAATATCCTCAATATCAACTTTTTCGAGTTGTAGGAGTTCGGTAAGTGTTTCCCGGTCGAATTTGGAAGCCAATAGGTCTCTGATCTCATCATCCTCTTTGATCAGACGGAGTTTCCTCATCTGGTTGGGTCTTTTCCCGAATAGGTTCCTGAGCAGGTCCGCCGGATTCAGGATGGCGCCCAGAACTTTTGTTACGGCACTTGGGTTTTTGTTTCCGGCCTCATAGCTTTTGGAAAGCCCTGAAATACTGTATTGATAGGCAGTATTGATAGGGAGGTTTTTTACGTCGATTTCAAGATAGCCAGTGAGTTGATAGGGACGTACGATCACTTCCTCAAGAGCATATGCCAACTCGGTAAGGGCAATCTCGGTATCCATAAATTTAAACATGTCATTGGTGACCCTTATTTTTTGAGATTTAAAGCCCAGATAGGAAAAATACAAGGTGTCATTGACAGCAGCCTGAATGGTGAACTCCCCTTCCGCATTGGTAATCGTTCCTTTCACCTGATTGAGATTGACCACATGGACACTTTCCAGGGCCTCGCTGGTCTGTGCATTTATCACACGAGCTTTAAACTCCTGTAAAACCACCTCTGAGGGAGGTTCCTGAGCAAAGATCAGCATACTGCCCAAAAAGAATAAAAACGAAAAGTGTTTAATTTTCAAAACCATTCTTAGTATCGCGAATAAACCAAAAAAACCTGTTTTATAAAGTCCTTTTAATATAGAATTAACTAATAAAAGCCATCCCGTTTTTTACTTCTTCTTTTCCCGCTTCTTTGTCCTCCGCTTTTCTTGTAGGAACGATCCTTGTAATCACCCTTTCTTTTGTCTTTACTCCTGCGCCTTCCTTTGTCCTTCCCTTTACGGCCGCCACCTTCAGGACTTTTAGATACTTCAACATTTACGAATCTGCCATCCACTTTAAAGTCCTTGAATGTCTTGAGGATCTGATCTGTTAAGGCAGCATCTGTATTAAAAAAAGAGAAGCTGTCCTTTACATCCACCCGATACACATCATCTTTGCCGATACTCAGTGTATCTCTGAGGAAATCTTTTAAAGACATCCAGTCGTAACCGTCCCTTTCCCCTACATTAATAAAGTAACGTACGGAGCCATTGGTACTAAAATCACCTCCCCTTGAGTCGGAAGAGGATTTGCTCTGTCCGGAACTATCGCTGCTATTGAGGTCTTTCACCTTACTGTAGTACGCATAGAACCGGGTAAATTCTACGGAAACAATCTTTTTGATCAATTCTTCACGATCAATCCCCTCCAGGACGTCGTGTATTGCCGGAAGATAATTATCAACGGCATTGTTGATTTTGGTATCCCGTATTTTACTGGCCAGATGATACAATTGTATTTCACAGATCTCCATACCTGATGGGATCTGTTTAGCATCAAATTTCTGCTTGATGATATTTTCAATGGTTCGGATCTTCCGCAGCTCACTTCTGGTGATAATCACCATTGAAATTCCGGATTTTCCCGCTCTTCCGGTTCTTCCGCTCCTATGAGTATAAGTTTCGATCTCGTCGGGAAGTTGATAGTTAATGACATGAGAAATATCATCTACATCAATTCCCCTGGCAGCTACGTCTGTCGCTACCAGCATCTGAATCTGCTTTTTTCGGAATGAATTCATCACTAGGTCGCGCTGGTTCTGGCTCAGATCGCCGTGAAGGGCCCCGGCATTGTAGCCGTCCTCGACGAGTTTTTCCGCAACTCGCTGGGTATCCCGTTTTGTCCTGCAGAATACTACTGAGAAAATCCCCGGATTAGCATCTGCTAGGCGTTTAAGGGCCTCATATCGATCCCTGCCTCCTACCACATAATATTCGTGCTGGACGGTGTCTACGCCCGAATTTTTTGCTCCCACGGTTACTTCCTTGGGCTGATGCATAAACTTTTTGGCGATAGCGGCAACCTCTTTGGGCATAGTCGCCGAAAACAACCAGGTCGATTTCTCTTTGGGAGTAGTTGACAGTATGTCCTTGATGTCCTCATAAAAGCCCATATTGAGCATCTCATCAGCTTCATCGAGGATACAGTAGTCTATCTTACTGATATCGATCATACCCCGGCCTATCATATCTTTCATCCTTCCGGGAGTTGCTACTATTATTTGAGCACCTCTCTTGATTTGCCTGGCCTGGTCTGATATACTCGCGCCCCCGTAAATGGCCACAATATTCAGGCCTTTTACGTATTTGGAATAGAGTTGCATTTCATTTGTGATCTGTAGACAGAGTTCACGGGTCGGGGATAGGATTACACCCTGAGTGGTCCTGCTTTCACTTTCAATTTTCTGAATTAAGGGAAAACCAAAGGCAGCAGTCTTCCCTGTACCCGTTTGTGCCAAGGCAACCAGATCGGTTTCATCCTCTAATAAAATTGGAATTGTTTTTTCCTGAACCTCGGAAGGAGTTTCAAATCCGAGATCCTCAATAGCTTGCAGCAGGGCATTGTTAAGCCCCAGCGCTTTAAATGAATTCATTGTATGTTATTTTACGTAATCGCAAATATGGATGTTGCATAGAGCGATTATCGAAATAACTTTTTGATCCTCAGCGCAACACATGCTATACCAGCGGCTAT
>JABDQM010000287.1 GCA_013042315.1 Flavobacteriaceae bacterium
TTGTAAAATTAATCAGTTTACGTCTGTATGCTGTCAGGAGTTTAGATTTTGAGACAAAACCGTAATATTTTCCGTCTTTGATCACGGGTAAATTCCAAGCACTGCTGTCCTGAAATTTCTTCATGACGGCCTGCATAGTATCGGTCTCATAAAAAATATGTTCCGGAGCTTTGTGCATTAGTGTTTCAACAAAAAGCTTGTCGTAAAGACTGGTATCAAACATAAAATCACGGACATCATCCAGCAAAACAATCCCTACCAGTACACCTCCTTTGTTGACCACGGGAAAAATATTACGGGTTGATTTAGCGACCGACTGATGTAACATTTCCCCAAGGGTCATATCCTGATTGACGGTTTTAAATCCTTTTTCAATCACATCGTCTAAATGCATCAGGGTAAGAACGGTCTGGTCTTTATCATGAGTGATCAATGCTCCGGCTTTTGCAAGTTCACGGGTGTAAATGGTATGGTCCATAGCGTTCTTTGTTATGAGATATGAGATGGCCGAGGTGATCATCAGGGGAACAAAAAGCTCATATCCACCTGTAATCTCAGCGATAAGAAAAATGGCTGTCAGGGGTGCGTGTAATACCCCTGCGATCAGGCCGGCCATGCCTATCAGCGTAAAATTACTCTCGCTTACCGTAAATCCGATGCCAATATTGTTGATCACTTTTGCGACTACATTTCCCAGGGCACTTCCCATCACCATAGTGGGGATAAATATCCCTCCTGCTCCTCCTGCGGCAAAAGTAGTGGTCATGGCAACTGCCTTAAAGATGGTGATCCCAAAAAGCAGGGCAATGACAACCCATATGTTGGAAGTATATTTATCAAATGGGGTTTTCCCGAGCGCTTCCAGTGAATTACCATCAAGCAAATGGTTGATAAACCCGAATCCTTCCCCGTATAATGGAGGAATTAGGTAGAGCATCACCCCAATGGCGATCCCCCCAACCAACAATTTGTATTTAGGACTTTTAAAGCGTTTAAAAATTTGTAAAATGCCAAAGTACATCCGAGTAAAGTAAATAGATGCAAAGGCTGTTCCCACACCCAGCAGAATGTAAAAGAAGGTGTCCCTGATCTCAAATTTTTCTGTGACATTAAAATTGAAAAGGGTTTCGTCACCCAGGAAGAAATAGGAGGTGAGTACGCCAGAAATGGAAGCAAAGAGCAAGGGCAGCAATGAGAGCATGGTAAGGTCGAGGCTAAAGACCTCCACGGCAAAGATGATTGCCGCTATGGGGGACTGAAAAATGGAGGCTATGGCTCCTGCTGAAGCGCAGGCTATAAGCAAGGAGCGCGTTTTGGCATTGATATGCAGGAATCTGGATAGATTTGAACTCAGGGCAGAACCCGATGCCACGGCAGGGCCTAAGAGTCCGACAGAACCCCCGAAGCCAACTGTGAGAGGGGCCGTAATCAGAGGGGTATAAATTTTTTTGATGTTGATTATGCCTTTCTTCTTTGACATTGCCAGAAGGATAGAAGAAATAGCGTGTTCGAGTTTCTCTCTATGCACGTATTTTACATAGAGATACACCAGGGTAAGGCCAATGATGGGGCTTATAAAATAGAGCTGAGTACTGGTAAAGGTGATGCCTTCCTCCACGAGTGATTCGATAAAGTAGGTGGTATTTTTAAGGGTCACTGCAGCCAATCCGGCTAACAGACCAACCACTACACTCATGATATGGATAAAGGTTTTATTGGAGATATTTTTATACCTCCAGCGATAAAACCTGGCGAACAGAATTTTGATCTGTCTTTGCATTGTGGAAATTAAACATCAAATGTATGACAATTCACAGCCTCGTTTCACCAACCCTGCCCATTCAGGGCTTTTTCAATCCAAAAAAGCAATTTTTATTCTTCTCTCAGACGCAGGTTCAATTCTATAAGCTGTGCGTTATCAATCGGTGCGGGGGCGTCAATCATGACATCCCTGCCACTGTTGTTCTTGGGGAAGGCGATAAAATCCCGGATCGTTTCCTGCCCTCCGAGAATAGCCACCAGCCTGTCAAGACCAAAGGCAATACCACCATGGGGAGGAGCACCGTACTGAAAAGCCTCCATTAAAAACCCAAACTGGGCTTTCGCTTCCTCCTCTGAAAATCCGAGATGCCGGAACATGATACTCTGCACCTTTTTATCATGGATCCTGATAGATCCACCGCCAATTTCATTTCCATTAAGAACCAGATCATAAGCGTTGGCCCTCACCGCATCAGGATCGGTATCGAGCAATTCGAGCTGTCCTGGTTTAGGGGAGGTGAAGGGATGGTGCATGGCGTGATAATCCCCTGTTTCCTCATCTTTTTCCAACAAAGGGAAATCAATGACCCATAAGGGGGCAAATTCTGATGGATTTCTTAAACCGAGCCTTTCTGCCATCTCCATTCGCAGGGCACTGAGCTGGGTACGTGTAGTATCGATATCGCCAGAGAGTACGCAAATAAGGTCACCTGCCTTAGCGCCTGTAGCCTCTGCCCATTGCTGAAGATCTGATTGTTCGTAGAATTTGTCTACTGACGACTTAAAGCTTCCATCTTCATTGCATTTCACGTAAACCATACCTTTCGCTCCCACCTGAGGACGTTTGAGCCAGTCGATGATACCATCTATTTCTTTTCTGGTAAAGGAGGCACCTCCTGGAACAGCAATTCCCACGACTAATTCTGCTGAATTAAACACGTTGAATTCCCTGTGCTGGGCAAGGGTATTTAGTTCCGCAAATCGCATATCAAACCTGATATCCGGTTTGTCATTACCATATGTTTTCATCGCCTCGTCATAGGTCATCCGTGGAAAGGCATCAACTTCCACCCCTGCTATCTCTTTGAGCAAATGACGGGTGAGGCCTTCAAAGGCATTGAGAATATCTTCCTGCTCCACAAAGGCCATTTCACAATCGATCTGCGTAAATTCCGGCTGTCTGTCGGCTCTCAGATCTTCATCCCGGAAACACTTCACTATCTGGAAATATTTGTCGAGTCCTCCAACCATCAGCAGTTGCTTAAAGGTTTGAGGGGATTGGGGTAAGGCATAGAATTCTCCTTGGTTCATTCTGCTGGGGACCACAAAATCGCGTGCCCCCTCCGGGGTTGATTTAATCAGATAGGGCGTCTCAACCTCGATAAACCCATGTTCAGAAAGGTATTTCCTGACTTCCATGGTAACCTTACTTCGAAAAATCAGCTTGTCTTTTACAGGATTTCTACGAATGTCGAGGTATCGGTATTTCATCCTGAGATCGGTACCGCCATCAGTCTCATCTTCAATAGTAAATGGAGGGAGTAATGCCGGATTAAGCACCGATAATTCCTTAACGAGGATTTCTATATCGCCTGTTCCTAATTGCGGATTTTTAGAGGTCCTCTCAATGACCTCTCCTTTTACCTGGATGACAAATTCGCGCCCCAGTTTCCTGGCTTCGGCCAGAAGTTTTTCCGGAGTTCTTTCCTCATCAAAGACCAATTGAGTAATGCCGTATCGGTCTCTGAGATCTACCCAGACGACAAACCCTTTATCCCGTACTTTTTGTACCCATCCGCTCAGGACAACATCAGTCCTTACATCCTTTCCTCTTAACTCTCCGCAAGTATGAGTTCTATACATTGAAAATCTGAATTTTAGCTGCGGCAAATGTAAGAAGTAATGCGTTGAACCCCCAATTTCTGATTGTATTTTAGGGATAATTTTACTCCCTGAATTCAAAAGAAATTATTATATGATTTTGTAATTATAATATCTTCCTTAACTTGGAATATCAATAATCTAACTCAAAACTTAATTAACATGAAACAAAAATCACTTGGAAAGACATTCCT
The DNA here is from genome assembly GCA_013042315.1 of Flavobacteriaceae bacterium. Taxonomy (GTDB): domain Bacteria; phylum Bacteroidota; class Bacteroidia; order Flavobacteriales; family Flavobacteriaceae; genus Muriicola. The sequence goes on from JABDQM010000287.1 coordinate 3,837, forward strand.
ATGGTTGTTTCTCGCCTTACCCATATTAGGGTTTTCGCAGGGGACGGTTAGCGGGAATATTACAGATTCCAATTACGGAGATCCCCTGGCAGGGGTAAATGTCGTAGTCAAAGGAACCTCTCAGGGGGCCATTTCCGACTTCGACGGGAACTACTCAATCAGCGTAGCCAATTTTCCTGCTACCCTGGTTTTTTCATCTCTTGGGTATGAGACCAAGGAGGTGACAGTAGAAGGACCTACTACTTTAAATGTATCGCTCGGAGAATCCGCAACCGGACTTGATGAAGTGGTCGTAACAGGTCTTGGAACTTCCATCAAACGTAGTAACCTGGCGAACGCCGTTGCCACGGTGTCTAACGATGAACTTGTAGGGACTACTGCACAGACCACCTTAGATGGTGCACTTTACGGGAAACTTACCGGGGTGAATATTACCTCTTCTTCAGGTGCTCCCGGTGGGGGATTTGCCTTAAGACTCAGGGGAATCTCTTCCATCAACGGAAATAACCAACCTCTCTATATCGTAGACGGGGTGTATGTGAATAATGCGGAGATTCCTTCCGGATTGCGTTTCGCATCCGGTGCCAACAGAGGCAACGAGGAAAACTCGGCTAACCGTATTGCTGATCTGGATCCGAATGACATTCAGAACATTGAAGTACTAAAAGGTGCTTCTGCTGCTGCCATCTACGGAACACGGGCGAATGCCGGGGTTGTGATCATCACCACCAAAAGGGGAAGCCAGGGCAAAACGGAAGTTAAGTTTAGCCAGGATACCGGATTTAATACCATTATAAATAAACTGGGACTAAGGCCCTGGACAGCCCAAAGTGTAGAAGATACTTTTGGTGCAGCTGAGGTTGACCTGTACAACCAGGC
>JABDQM010000290.1 GCA_013042315.1 Flavobacteriaceae bacterium
ATCTCCCTATTCATTATTGTTGACCAACGGGTAAAGAATCAGCGCCTCAGGTTCCAGCAACAGCAGCAGGAAGCCAACCAGGAAATCTTCAATCTGATGCTTGCGCAAAAACAAAAATTAGAAGAAGGCAAACAAACCGAACAAAAACGAATCTCGGAAGAGCTTCACGACGGTATTCTCGGAGAAATGAACGGGGTGAGGATGATTCTGCTGGGGCTCAACAAAAAAGGAGATGATGCGGCTGTTGCCCTGAGGGAACAGGCCATTGAGAAACTAAAAGAAGTGCAAGAAGAAATCAGGTCTATTTCCCATGAACTCAACGATGCTTCCTATCAGAAATTCAACAATTTTATCAGCTCCATTGAAGATCTGCTAAAAAACAGTTGTGAGTCGGCCGGTATAGATTATCATTATACTTATGATCAGGATCTCGATTGGGACAGTCTTGAAGGGATCACTAAAATTAATATTTATCGAATCTTACAGGAGAGTCTTCAAAACTGTATCAAACACGCCGACGCATCCATGGTTTATGTCTCTTTCGAGATCAATAATTCCGACTTGGTTATCTCCATTCAGGACAACGGCCGCGGATTTGACGCTACAAAAGAGAAAAAAGGCATTGGGCACAAGAATATTAAATCGCGAGTAAACAAGATTAACGGCAGATGGTACCTGAGAAGCGCTCTGGGTATAGGCACCACCGTTTTAGTCGAAATCCCCCTTGAGTTCATTTCGCAGGAAGCGAAAAAAGAAATATCTTTACCTGAAGACTTGCAGGAAGCGTAAAATGAAGAGTTTATGAAAAAGGTGAGAATCTTAGCAGTTGACGATCATGAAATGACGACCCTGGGCTATAAATTTATCCTGGAGGACTCTGATTTTGAAGGATTCAAGGTCCAGATGGATACCGCCAAGTCTTTTGAAGAAGCTTCTAAGCGAATTGAGGAAGCCGCTAAAGGTATCCCTTATGACATTCTCCTCTTAGACATCCAACTCTCCAATCCTACCGATGGCCCTGCAAAAACAGGGGAAGACCTTGGGGTCCTTGCACGGAAGGTTTCACCCGACTCTAAGATCGTCTTCATGTCTTCTTTTAGTGATAACTACCGCATCAACAGTATCATGCAGGCTGTTGATCCGGAAGGATACATGGTGAAAACGGAGATAGACCAGAAATCGCTACAGGCAATGGTGACCACTGTGCTTAATTCCCCGCCCTACTACACACAGAAAGCCCTGGTGGCCATCCGCAAGAAAATGGCACAAGACATTTCCCTGGATGAAAACGATAAAAAGATCCTTTATCATTTGTCTATCGGGACCAAAACCAAGGATATGGTGAAATTTATTTCGCTTTCCTTACCGGGAATAGAAAACCGAAAGCGACAACTTAAATCGCTCTTCGGTGTTGAAAAACAGAATGATCAGGCATTGATTACTGCTTCCAGAAACAGAGGGTTTATTTAAGATTCCAAGCCCACCCATCATTTATTAGAGATTATTTCCTAAAATAATTGGCTTTTCAGGCAAAAACCTTAGAAATTCTATGGTTTCCGTATAGTCCACTCCTTGCATTTAACATTAATTTTACATTAAGGCTAAAAAATTGTTGCTATGTCTTACAAGCACAGAAATACCACGAAGGTGTATTTCTCCTCATGTAATGAAGGAAAGAAGGAAATCCTTGGCCTAAATTCTCTTAAAAATCGTTTAGAAAAAGACTACTTTTCTGAAATCGATATCAGCAATTCTAAAGTTTGCTGCGAGGAAAACAATCTGGTGATCGAATTGTTCTGTCCGTTAAGCCTGCACGAAGTATTATACCATATTCAACAAGGCAATTGGGGTTCTCACGGACCGCATTGGGTGAATAATGGGTTAAGCCTTCTCAATCTCCATATGCAGGAAATCAGGGAATTGAACGGTACTTTTATCGACGTAGAGGAGCTTTCCCTTCAGCTGAAAGACTGTACAATCATCATTAAAAAGATTGGACCTGAAAGTGTTGAACATCAACTGGATACCATCCTTAGTGTTCTGGCTGAAAACTATGTCTACCTCACTCGACATTTGTCAATGACTCCGATAGAGATCTTTGTTCCCGTATACGAGGAAGTGGAAACAGATTGTGCTACCGTGCGTATGGTAGCACCCAATCAGATCGACGATAAGGGATATTACAATTATTGGGGGCTGTATTTCGAAGCTGAGGATGAAGCCCTAATCTACGATCTCAACAATAAAAAAATTATACGGGGCGATTTAAACCTGCTCAATCAGTAAGGAGGAGCTGAACAACGGCCTTTTCCTCATCATTGCATTTACATTGTCTTTTACCCGTGAGATCACCTCTTCGTTTTCCGGATTGCTGAGAACTTCATCGATAAAAGAAACAATAATTCCCATGTCGTCTTCCCGAAGTCCTCTTGTGGTAATGGCAGCGGTCCCAAACCTGATTCCTGAGGTGACGAAGGGCGACTTATCATCAAAAGGAACCATATTCTTGTTCGCCGTAATATCAGCTCGCACCAAAACCTTTTCGGCATCTTTCCCGGTGATACCCTTATTTCGAAGGTCTATAAGCATCACATGATTGTCTGTTCCGCCTGAGATAAGCTTGTAATCCCTGGCGACAAAAGCCTCAGCCATTGCGGCGGCATTCTTCTTAACCTGGATCATATAATGAAGGAATTCTTCCGTAAGGGCTTCGCCAAAGGCTATGGCTTTGGCGGCAATGATATGTTCCAAAGGACCACCCTGATTTCCTGGAAATACTGCCAAGTCGATCAAAGCAGACATTTTTCTCAGGTTTCCATTTTTAAGACGGATACCAAAGGGATTATCAAAATCCTGCCCCATTAATATAAGTCCGCCCCTTGGGCCCCTGAGTGTCTTGTGGGTGGTTGTGGTCACAAAATGACAATGAGGAATGGGGTCATTGAGGATTCCCTTAGCAATTAAACCGGCAGGATGGGCAATATCTGCCAGCAAAAGGGCATCAACACTATCTGCTATTTCCCTGAACCTCTTAAAATCCATATCCCTGGAATAAGCCGAAGCACCAGCGATAATAAGTTTTGGCTTTTCTTGTGAAGCGATTTCCTGAATCTTGTCGTAATTGAGAAGTCCGGTATCCTCTTCCACCCCGTAGAAGGTAGAGCGGTATAATTTACCTGAGAAATTTACCGGAGAACCATGAGTGAGATGGCCTCCATGGGAAAGATCAAAGCCGAGAATTGTATCACCCGGCTGAAGACAAGCCTGAAAAACTGCCGCATTTGCCTGAGATCCGGAATGGGGTTGAACATTGGCATAAACGGCTCCGAACAATTCCTTAGCCCGTTCTATAGCGATAGTCTCTACCTGATCAACAATCTCACATCCCCCGTAGTATCTCTTCCCGGGGTATCCTTCGGCATATTTGTTGGTCAACACTGAGCCGGCTGCTTCCATGACTTGCGGACTTGTAAAATTCTCTGATGCAATAAGCTCAATACCGTTGATCTGCCGTTCTTTTTCGGCGGCAATCAATTCAAAAACCTGTGTATCCCTTTTCATAAAAACGAATTTCATTCTATTGAGGCGTAAAAGTACAAATTGCAGGCCGTTAATGTTTAGAAAATAATATATTTGATCAGGAATTTATTAAACAGCAATTAACATTTTTCAACATGCCACTAAAAGCTAATGACCCATCACTTTCGTCCTGGTTACCCGTTCCGGACCATTCAGATTTTCCGATACAAAATATCCCTTTTGGGGTGTTCCTTACCAGGGATGACGTCATTACAATCGGCACCCGTATTGGAGATCACGCTATAGACCTCGGAGCCCTTCATCAACTCGGTTATTTTAAAGACATTCCCTTAACTGATGACATCTTCCTTCAGGATACACTAAATGATTTTATATCGGATGGAAAGAAAACCTGGCGATTGGTGAGGAACCGAATTAGCGAACTTTTTGAAAAAAATAATCAAGAGCTTCAAAAAAATAAAGACCATCAAAAAATCGTCCTCTTTACTATGGACGAAATAGAGATGCAATTACCGGTTCATATTGGCGACTACACAGATTTCTATTCCAGTAAGGAACACGCAACCAACGTAGGTAAAATGTTCAGGGATCCTGAAAATGCCCTACTCCCCAACTGGCTTCATCTACCTGTGGGCTATCACGGCAGGAGTTCTACAATTATTCCAAGCGGTACGCCCATCCGCAGGCCCAACGGGCAAACCCTGCCAAAAGGAGCTGATGAACCTGTTTTTGGGCCTTCGCGATTGCTCGACTTTGAACTGGAGATGGCATTTATCACAACGGATGCCAATGCTATGGGTGAACCCATCGCAGTTGAAGAAGCTGAAGAATACATCTTTGGGTTGGTTTTATTCAACGATTGGAGCGCACGCGACTTACAAAAATGGGAATATGTACCCCTGGGACCTTTCCTGGGGAAAAATTTTGCCTCTTCCATATCTCCATGGATCGTAACTCTGGACGCCATAGAACCTTTTCGTGTTGCAAGTCCAGCGCAGGAGCCACAACCACTACCCTACCTCAGACAAAAGGGCGATAAAAGTTTTGACATTAACCTGGAAGTGGGAATTCAAACTGAGGAAGGGCCTTTTACCTCTTTGTGCAACACCAACTTTAAATACATGTATTGGACCATGGCGCAGCAATTCGCTCACCACACGATTAATGGGTGCAAAGTCAACAGCGGGGATATGATGGGCAGTGGAACCATTTCGGGTCCTACATCCGATTCTTACGGTTCTATGCTCGAACTTTCATGGCAGGGAACCAAGGAAATCCCCCTCGCCGACGGTAGTACGCGCAAATTCCTTAAGGACGGCGATACTGTTATTATGAAGGGCTATTGCTCCAACGAGAAGGTCAGGATAGGTTTTGGTGAAGTTTCTACAAAAGTATTACCGGCCCTATCGCTTTAACTCTTGATTTTTTTTTCCTTTCTAATTAGGTATTTTATCGGAACTATACGATAAAACAACCTTTTTCGTTATGCTTTTGGAATATTTTGGCATGGCTCTTGGATATGCCATAGAAACCAGAAAACGTAACGTCATGAAAAAAGCATTACTTTACAGCACGGCAATTTTGTTTTTATTAGCCTGTGGAGGTGTTAAAAAGACACAGGAGGCTATTAACACAGGGAACTACCAACAAGCCATGAACAGGGCTTTGAGAAACCTGGCTGATAACAAAGATAAGAAGGGAAATCAACCCTATGTGCTTATCCTTGAAGAAGCTTTCGCAAAGAATATGGAGCGGGAATTACAAAATATTGCCTTCCTCGAAAAGGATGGGAATCCTGCAAACCTCGAAGCGATTTACAAAGGCTATTCAAGACTGAGGCAAATTCAAAGTCGGATAACTCCACTCCTTCCATTATACATTCGTGATGAGGACAGGAATGCACGATTCGATTTTAAAAACTTTGATGAGAATATTATTGATTCCAAAGACAGGCTTTCTGAATATCTGTACGATAGCGCGCTTTCCCTTTTCGAGACCGCTTCAAATAAAATGGATTACAGAAGGGCTTATGAAGACTTCAGATACCTGGATGAGATCAATCCCGGTTTTGCCGATACCAAAGAACAAATGGAGCTGGCTTATCAAAGAGGTCTCGACTATGTTAAGGTGAAAATGATCAATGACACCCAGATGGTTATTCCAACCCGTTTGGAAGAAGAGTTATTGAATTTCAACACCTATGGCCTGGATGATCTATGGACACAGTATCATAACAATCCCCTGGAAAACATTAAGTACGACTATGAGATGCAGGTGGCATTCAGGGAAATCAATATTTCACCTGAGCAGGTAAATGAGAGACAGCTCGTAAAGGAAAAGCAGGTTGTAGATGGATACAGATACCTGGAAGACGAAAATGGCAATCTGGTTAAGGATAGCCTTGGCAATGAGATAAAAGTAGACAACTATAAAACGGTCACTTGTAATTACTATCAATTCACCCAGCAAAAGCTGGCTCAGGTAACAGGTTTGGTAAGTTTTGTTGACCTACAGTCTCAGCAGCAGTTAAATTCTTATCCACTGTCTAGCGAATTCCTTTTCCAGCATGTATACGCCAATTACAGTGGAGATAGAAGAGCTCTTGACAATGAACTTATCGCTCTGCTCAATTTGGGAGCCGTTCCTTTCCCTAGCAATGAACAAATGGTATATGATGCGGGTGAAGACCTAAAAGCACGACTCAAGGAGATCGTCGGCAGGCATCGTTTTAATTAAAAAGAGACCCGGGGTTTTACTCCGGGTTTTTTATTACAAGTAATCCTCTACAGATATATTATTGATACCTCCGTGTGAAGCGTGTTTCACCACGTTGCCATTCTTAATGACCAGCAACTGAGGGGATTCATGTCGAACTCCAAACTGCTGAGCTATTGCGTTAGAAAGTCCACGATTGTACTGCACATGTATGAGATGCAATTCTGCCTGCTCAGATCTCAATGGAAAATTGGCCTCAAAGGATCGCTTCACCATACCACTGATCCCACAACTCGTAGAATTCTTGAAAATGATTTGAATGCGTTCGCCGGAATGTTTAATAATCTCTTCTAACTGAGATTCTGATTCCAGGAGATTCCATTTCGCTTTATCTAATTGCCCGGACTCTGTCTCGTCCGCTCCTTTCCACCAATTAAATACGCCCATAGCTATTTTTGATTTTTACTTCCCTAGCATCATTCTTACTGACTTATTGTCCTGTAAATGTGGGAATTATAAGACATTTTGTCTGGTCGATTACAATGGTAAGATTGTTGACCTATCCATCACAAAAATAGACATAAGAACATAAAACACATAACGAGCATGAATATTAACAATTTCACAATAAAATCACAGGAAGTCATCCAATTGGCCCAGCAAATAGCCCAGGAGATGAAACATCCTCAGATTGAAAACGAGCACCTGTTTAAAGCACTTTCACAGACAGATGAAAACGTGCTACCCTTTATTTTAAAGAAACTCAATGTAAACCTATCCCTTGTGGATCAGGTCGTCAATAAAGAACTGGAAAGCATACCCAAAGTAACTGGAGGCGAATTGCAATTTTCTAAGGAAGCGGGAAAAACCCTTACCGAGGCTAATATTGTCGCCAAGAATATGAAAGACGATTTCGTTTCTCTGGAACACATGCTGTTGGCCATATTTAAGTCGAAAAGCAAAATTTCCAGGATACTTAAAGATCAGGGGGTTGCTGAGAAAGATCTGATCGCCGCGATCAACGAACTTCGCAAAGGGGCTAAGGTTACTTCGCAAAGTGCAGAAGACACCTACAATGCACTCAATAAATACTCAAGAAATCTCAATGAACTGGCAGATAGCGGCAAACTCGATCCCGTTATCGGAAGGGATGAAGAAATCAGACGAGTCCTTCAGATCTTGTCCAGACGCACAAAGAACAATCCTATGTTGGTAGGAGAGCCCGGGACCGGGAAAACAGCTATTGCCGAAGGTCTAGCCCACAGGATTATTCAGGGAGATGTCCCTGAAAATCTCAAGGATAAAGTAATTTTCTCCCTCGATATGGGCGCACTCATAGCAGGAGCAAAATACAAAGGAGAGTTTGAAGAACGTCTGAAGTCGGTTATCAAAGAAGTAACGGAAAGCGATGGAGATATTGTTCTCTTTATCGATGAGATTCACACCCTGGTAGGTGCCGGAGGTGGACAGGGAGCCATGGATGCTGCCAACATACTAAAACCCGCCCTTGCAAGAGGAGAACTTCGGGCCATAGGAGCTACAACGCTTGACGAATACCAAAAATATTTCGAAAAAGACAAGGCCCTGGAGCGCAGGTTTCAGAAGGTAGTGGTCAACGAGCCTGATACAGAAAGTGCTATCTCAATACTCCGCGGAATCAAGGAGAAATACGAAGCGCATCACAAGGTGAGAATTAAGGATGAAGCCGTGATTGCCGCAGTGGAGTTATCTCAACGCTATATCACGGATCGTTTCTTGCCGGATAAGGCTATTGATCTTATGGACGAGGCGGCTTCCAAACTCAGGATGGAGATTAACAGTAAACCGGAAGATCTCGACGTCCTGGACCGGAAGATTATGCAATTAGAAATCGAAATAGAGGCGATAAAGCGGGAAGAAGATCACGCTAAGCTAAAAGCCCTGAATGTGGATCTCGCCAATCTGAAGGAAGAAAGGAATGAGATCTTTGCAAAATGGGAAAGTGAGAAATCGGTGATCGATGCCATACAGAAAACCAAGGTAGACATTGAAGAGTATAAATTAGAGGCCGAACGCGCCGAACGAAATGGAGATTACGGCCTTGTTGCTGAATTGCGTTACGGCAAAATCAAAGAAGCTCAGCAGAACCTTGAGAAATTACAACAAGACCTCGCTGAGGCTCAGGAAGCAGGCACTTTAATCAAGGAAGAAGTGACCAACGAAGATATTGCTGAGGTAGTCGCTAAATGGACGGGTATCCCGGTGACTAAAATGCTGCAAAGCGAGCGCGAGAAACTCCTGAGGCTAGAGAAGGTACTCCACAAGCGAGTTGTTGGGCAGGAGGAGGCCATTGAAGCGGTGTCAGATGCGATAAGAAGGAGCAGGGCTGGTTTACAGGATGCTAAGAAACCTATCGGATCCTTTTTATTTCTGGGAACTACAGGGGTAGGTAAGACAGAATTGGCTAAGACCCTTGCTGATTATCTTTTTGACGACGAAAATGCCATGACCCGAATCGACATGAGTGAATACCAGGAAAGACATTCGGTGAGCAGATTAGTGGGTGCCCCTCCCGGCTATGTGGGATACGATGAGGGAGGCCAGTTGACAGAAGCTGTGAGAAGGCGACCATATTCTGTTGTCTTACTCGATGAAATTGAAAAGGCACACCCTGATACCTTTAACATCCTCCTCCAGGTACTGGACGAAGGCAGGTTGACGGATAACAAGGGGCGGGTTGCCGATTTCAAAAACACAATTATTATTATGACCAGCAACATGGGTAGCCACATCATTCAGGAAACCTTTGAAAATTTAAAGGATCTTCAAAGTGCAACTGAAGCGGCCAAAATTGAAGTAATGGCACTTTTGAAACAGAATATCAGACCCGAATTCCTAAATAGGATCGATGATATTATTATGTTTACTCCGCTGAGTAAAAAGAATATAGTGGATATTGTGCGCCTTCAGATAGAACAGTTGAAAAAGATGGTTGGAAAACAGCATATCACCCTGGATGCAACGGAAGAAGCCATTGCTTATCTGGCGGAAAAAGGATACAATCCTCAATACGGGGCAAGGCCAATTAAAAGGACCATCCAGAAGGAAGTGCTGAATAACTTATCCAAAGAACTGCTGAGTGGAAACATTACCGCAGAAAGTATTATTCTCATCGATTCATTTGATAATGGACTGGTATTTAGAAACCAATCCGAGTTGGTAGAATAACTTTATAAGGATTAAAATGAACAGCAGCCGGGAACTCTTTTCACCGGCTGTTTTTTTTCATAAGAATATACCCTTCACAGGGCTTAGTTTTTTATATTCGTAAAAAATTGACCCTTAATGACCTCCAAAGCCGAACGTACCACTGCCTTTATCATTGAAAAAGTGGCCCCAGTTTTTAACAGGCAAGGGTATATTGGTACCAGCATGAGCGATCTCACTGAGGTCACCGGACTCACCAAAGGTGCTTTGTACGGGAATTTTGAGAACAAAGAATCCCTGGCTCTCGCCGCATTTGAGCATTTGAGTACGGCTCTGCTTGCAGCTCTTGACGATCGTATCGAAGGGGGAGGCCATACGCTGGATATTCTGCTTAGGATTACCGACTTTTACAGGCATTACGATGCGTTTACTGCACCCATGGGAGGCTGTCCGATACTCAATGTGGGTGTGGATGCCCACTATAACAATCGTCACTTACTAGGAGCAGCACGGGAGACTTTACGCACTATTGAGGGAAAAATTGCATTGGTACTTGAAAACGGAGTAAATAAAAGCGAGATCAAACTGCATGTACCACCCCTGCAATTCGCGAAACAAATGTTCACCATGATTCAGGGTGCTATCGCCATGGCGACCATCTCAGGGGATCGAAAATACCTCGTGAACACTATTGCCTACCTGGAAGTCCTGGTGAAAAAAGAATTCAATATCTGATCTTATTCTCCTCTTACTCTGAAAATCCAGATCGTTTCACTGTATTTCCCATTAAATTTACTGTCTCTTGCTTTCCTGGCTTCTGCCATACTATCATACCGCTGCAGATAGACATAATTAAGCTTTCTTTGAGT
>JABDQM010000144.1 GCA_013042315.1 Flavobacteriaceae bacterium
ATTTTGGGATCAGCGATATCTCAACCGTAAAATGGGATGGGACATTGGGGAGGTATCTTCTCCTTTAAAGGCTTACATCGATCAATTATCCTCTAAGGATATCAGAATCCTGGTACCCGGAGCAGGGAACGGATATGAGGTGGCATACCTTTATGTAAATGGTTTTAAAGATGTGTACGCCCTTGATATCAGTAAAATGCCATTGGAAAACTTTAAAAAAGACCATCCCGATTTTCCGGAAGATCAGCTACTGAATGTTGATTTCTTTAAGCTGAATCAGATGAAGTTTGATCTTATTCTTGAGCAAACCTTTTTTTGTGCCCTACAGCCTGAACTCAGAGAGCAGTATGCGAAAAAAATGCAAACACTACTCAAAGAAGGGGGTGTACTTGCGGGATTACTGTTCGATTTTGAACTCAATGATGACGGGCCGCCATACGGTGGGACTATTGAGGAGTACCGAACTCTGTTCTCGCAATATTTTCAGATCAGGAAACTGGAACGTGCCTACAATTCAATTCCGCCGAGGCAGGGTAGCGAACTCTTTTTTATCTTTGAAAATAAATAAACTAGCCCCATGGAGAATGTAATCCTGAAACACCAGCAAATTCAACATATCACCAGGCGAATTGCTTACCAGATCTACGAGACTAATGTAGAGGAAAAGAGGATCATCATTGCGGGTATTAAAGGGGGCGGACTCGATTTTGCCAAAAAGTTACAAAGGGTGTTGCGAAAAATAACTCAAGCGGAAATCGTTCTTTGTCAGGTGAGTATGGACAAGGCAAATCCGCTGAAAAGCGGAGTGACGACCTCCCTTCCTACGGAGGAGTACAAAAATTCTTCTATTGTCTTAGTTGACGATGTTTTAAATTCGGGGTCTACCCTTATCTACGGGGTTCATCATTTTTTAAAGACCCCCTTGAAACAACTTAAAACCGCTGTTTTGGTCAATAGAAATCACAAAAAGTATCCGGTAAAAGCAGATTTTAAAGGAATATCACTCTCTACTTCCCTTCAGGAACACGTACATGTACATTTTGAGGCTAAAAAAGACATGGTGTTTCTAGACTAATTCGGCTGTTATCATTTTCACGATCTCGGCAACTGTTTTTCCTTCGCATTTTATTGTGTGTGTGGCGCGATTATAGAATGCTTGTCGTTCAAAGATATGTTTGCCAATATACTCTGCTAGTTCCTCTTCTTGCAAATGACTGATCAGTGGACGATGTCCCATTTCTCCGGCGAGTCTTTTGGTTAACCCATTTACCGACATCTGCAGGTAAAAAACATTTGATGTAGCCTGTAACAGTAGCTCCATATTTCCGGAATAACAAGGGGTACCACCTCCGGTTGACAGCACGGTGTTTTGATTTGAATTGAGAACTTTTCTGAGAAATTCGTGTTCTTTTTTGCGGAAGAACAATTCTCCCTTTTCTTTGAATATTTCAGGGATGGTGGAATTCATTTCCTCTTCGATATAAGAATCCAGATCCAGAAAGCGGTGGTTTAGACTATCTGCCAGTGCTTTACCAACAACCGATTTTCCACTCCCCATATAACCCAGCAACGCGATCAGCATAGACGTCTTTTTTGCAAAAGTGAAGCAATTCATCTCCAAATCAAAGAATATCTAAAAATATCCTTAAATGCTCTTGAAAAATAGATTATTGATATTATATTTGCACCCTCTTAAAGGGCTCCCCTCGGGAATCTTAAAGAAAGTACTTTTTACATTTTGACCTGGTAGCTCAGTTGGTAGAGCATCTCCCTTTTAAGGAGAGGGTCCTGGGTTCGAGCCCCAGCCAGGTCACTGACAAGTGCAAAACCCACCTCATTTGAGGTGGGTTTTTTGCTTCAGAAAAGTCTTGAGCTTGCTTTGGAGACTTCGAAGAAGCAAAAAAACACTCAACCGCAGCTTGAGTTGGTTTTGCGCTTGCAACATGGGAGCGCTGGGTCCAACGAGCAAAGCGAAGTTAACCCCAGCTTTGGAAAGTATCAATTCGCCAAATTCCAAATTTCAAAAATTGTGGACAGGGTTTCTAACTCTATATGGCAACGCTACGGCTGCCTTCTTAATTTCAATTAATCCGATCTTCTTTAAAACAAAAATAAAACAGTTGATGAATACAATTAATTTTCTCTGTAGAAACTAAATTCTTCGTGATCAATAAATAAAATCTTATCATTTCTTTGAATTGCTGGATGCTTATAAATATTCATTTCTTCATATTGTTCAGGTATTTCGTGAAGAAATTCTAGGCTATCAAATCTAATTCTACAATTTTCTTTAAAATATTTCCATGTTCCGCTATTAGTTTTTGTACCGGATTGGTTT
>JABDQM010000145.1 GCA_013042315.1 Flavobacteriaceae bacterium
CCAAATGGTCTGGATGGTTTTTATAAGATCACATTTTCAGAAATTAACGCAGATGGGTTCAAATGGCTGGGCGAATGGGTAAATAAAGAAGAGACCTTTTCTTTCCCTACCTGGAAAATAGATTGCAAAAAGAGGAATGATCAGAATGTTGAAAATGAAAGGCAAGCCTTGCTGAAAACAATGAAAGAGTTTTCTATGGCATACATGGAGGGCGATTATGATCGCATTGCAAATGCTTACACTGCAGATGGAAAAATATTTCCAAACAACACTTCTATTATTACTGGTAAAGATGCCATAAAAAAACGCTGGATACTTCCAGAAGGCACGCGCATACTCCATCATGAACTAAATCCTGAAGAAATAAATATTCTGGGGGACTACGCTTTCGATTATGGCTATTACTCGGGTAAATCGGTCAATACCGAAGGAAAAGAAGCAGATTTTAAAGGCAAATATGTTGTTGTATGGAAAAAAGTAAATGCCGAATGGAAGATGTATTTGGATATATGGAACCGAGTAACAAATTGATAAAACGGTAAAAAAGTATTCATATTTTCCTTTTAGAAATTTAAAAAGCCCGTATACTTGCGGAGCTAAAACCGGGACATTTCCCCTGGGCAACCAAAAGAATGACAGCGTACTTTCAGCGAATATTACCAAAGATCTACGGTTTATATTTTAATATTACAGCCCTTTTTTCGGAGAAGAGTGTGGCTAAAAAAGCGTTCCTTCTTTTTTCTACTCCTCGGAAAGGACGAGTATTACCCATTCAGGAATCATTTCTCAAGGACGCGAAATTTGAAAAAGTAGAAGTTGAGGATATACAGATCCAAACCTACCACTGGGAAGGAAAAGGAAAGCGTGTGCTCTTGCTTCACGGTTGGGAGAGCAATACATACCGTTGGAGAAATATGATTGGGTTTCTCAAGAAAGAGGGATTTGACATCATCGCTTTCGATGCCCCTGCCCATGGTTGGTCTACCGGAAAAATTTTTCATGTAATAAAGTATTCTGCTTGTACAAAAACAATAGTTGATCGGTATAAGCCCGATTATATCATCGGTCATTCCGTTGGAGGGATGACAGCCGTATACCACCAATATTTATGGCCAAAAAATTCTCTCCGTAAAATAGTAACTATAGGGTCTCCTTCCGAAATGCAGGATGTAATGGATCAATACCAGAGGATACTGAATTTTAACGATAGTGTAATGCGCGCCCTTAATCAATTGATAATTGAAAGGTTTGGTTTTGGTATAACCGATTTTTCTACCTCTGAGTTCGCAAAAGAACTCGATATTGATGGGCTTCTTATTCACGATAAATACGATACTATTGCCCCTTACCGCGCTTCTGAAAAAGTACACCAGAATTGGAAAGGAAGTCAATTGATAAGCACTGAAGGATTGGGCCATTCTATGCACCAGGACTTCGTTTGCCAGAACATTATTGATTTTTTGAACTCGTAGAAAAGGAGTATTTTTAAAGAGCTCTGTAAGAGCCTAACTCAATTTATATCTCAACAGTTAATCTATGTCTTCAATAACTCCATTTCATATCGCTATTCCCGTTCACAACCTCAAAGAATGCCGGACTTTCTACAGGGATGTCCTCAATTGTACCGAAGGACGCAGCAGCGATCAGTGGGTAGATTTCAACCTTTTCGGTCATCAATTGGTAATTCATTACAAGCCTAAGTCAAGTGAAGACACTCATACCAATCCGGTTGATGGTAAAAATGTTCCGGTACCACATTACGGAGTGGTTCTTCCCTGGGACGACTTTCAATTATTTTCAAAAGAATTGAAAACAAAAGGAATAAACTTCATTATTGAACCTTATGTACGCTTTGAAGGAGAAGTTGGGGAACAGGCCACAATGTTCTTTCTCGATCCGGCCGGAAACGCACTGGAATTCAAAGCTTTTAAAGATATGGACCAATTGTTTGCGAAGTAAATTAAATTGTTCCAAGTTTCTGGTTTTGAGGATTGTATGATTTCAAGATAGGTAAAAATTGACAGTTTTTTCGTATCTTAAAAGGGTCTATCCATCACAAACAAACCAATCATGAAACAAAAGAAAATTATCGCCGTCGTGGGTGCAACAGGTGCCCAGGGAGGTGCAGTTGTGGAAGCACTGCTCAATGACCCTTCATCTGAGTTTGCCGCTAGGGCCCTCACCAGAAATTCAAATTCCGAGAAGTCGAAGGCTCTTGCCGAAAAAGGAGCTGAAGTTGTCGAAGCCGACATCTCTGACAAATCGAGCCTGATCCGTACCTTTAAAGGGGCTTATGGAGCCTTTTGTGTAACCTTTTTCTGGGAGCACTTTTCCCCCGAAAAAGAAATGAAAAATGCGCAAAACATGGCTGAAGCGGCCAAAGAAGCTAATCTTTCACATGTGATTTGGTCTACCCTGGAAGATACCAGAAAATGGGTTCCCTTATCGGATGACAGAATGCCTACGCTTATGGATAATTACAAAGTACCCCACTTCGATGCCAAGGGTGTATCCAATGCCTATTTTGAGAGAAGTGGTGTTCCTTACACTTTGTTAATCACCTCTTTCTTCTGGGAAAATTTTATTTATTTCGGCGCTGAACCTCAATACGGTCCGGACGGCGAACTGGCCATAACGTTTCCTTTGGGAGATGCAAAAATGCCGGGCATAGCGGTGGCCGATATCGGCAAATGCGCCATGGGTATTTTTAAAGCCCGCGATGACTATAAAGGCAAAACCGTGGGTATAGCAGGAGAACATCTCAGTGGCGGGGAAATGGCCGAAGTATTCACTAAAATACTGGGCAAAAAGATAAAATACAATGCTGTACCTCCAGAAATATATCGCTCCTTTGGTTTCCCCGGAGCAGATGATCTGGGAAATATGTACCAGTTTAAAACTGAATTTGAATCTGATTTCCGCAAGGCGCGAAATGTAGATGAAGCTCGTAGGCTCAACCCAGAACTTCAGTCGTTTGAAGCCTGGTTAATAAAAAATAAAGCCAAAATCCCGGTTCACTCACAAACAACCTGAAGACCAACAGCAAAGTAAAATAATGCCCCTCCATAAGAGGGGCATTTTTATGCCTGATCAGGATTTTTTCTTCTTTCTGAAACGATTTCTGAGATAGAGGTAAATGCCATATAGCACACCGAAAATAAAACCCTCCCCTATTTCCCTGAAAAGAATTGCCTCAGTGACTTCTCCTTCCAGAATCAAGGACACCACCACATAGAGTGTCATGGCAACGGCCATGAGGATAATATACTTCCCTGCCTTCATCCTTTACAGCTCATTTAATTGTTATCCCAAGATAAGACCTTTTCGCCTTACCCAGAAAAATGCAAAAATCATATTCGGCACCCAGCACAGCCAGGCTACGATCCTGTAGGCCGTTATAAATTCACCGAAAACTACAGTGAGCAAAGGCAGCCAAATCCGAAGGGTTACAGCTGCAAAGCAGAGCGCGTAGCTATAGATCATAAATCCCTGGTGAAGCGATATGTCTTTCTTTCTGATGGCCCGATAAGCCATATAGGTAGTCCATAACCAAAGGATCCCCAGACTAATGAATCCCAGGGAGGAAATTAGGCCACCTGTGGCATACATGCCAATATAGATTCCACAGCTTCCGCTAATAAGCACAGATATCATATACGTCCTACCAATAAGCCTGTGTCGTTTTAAATTCCGGTTTCTGAATTCCTTGAGGAATTGAATCCACCCTATGATGAGCGCCAGGCCACCCAAGAGGATATGACCGTAAAATCCAATATTCCAGAAAATGTTAGATAATAGCTGATCACTTTTAGAGGCCAGAAGACCGAATTCCCTATCGATAATAAAGTAGGTCAGCGGATACAATCCAATAGAAACCGCCATGATGGCGAATACGATAAAGGCGAATTTATTGGTGGTGTTTTTCATGACATTAGCGATATCTCCAACTCTTCAGGTCTGCTCCTTGTGGAGCGGATTCTGCTATCCTTTTCATGATCTTTGGGATGTACATGCTGTTATAACGCAACCGACTGATATGGTTAGGCTCTTCCGGATCCCCATTCCAGCAGTGCTCTGCACGGTCCCCGTATTTCACTTCCCCGTCGTAATAGGGATCAGTAGTGCTTTCGAGGAAGTCTTCCATCAAATAGACGGCATTGTTGAGATAATAATTGTCCATGTCCCCGCAGTAGATATGAATCTTTCCTCTGAGTTTCTCTCCGAGATTTTCCCAGTCGCGTTCCAGGATATACCTCAAATCATAATTCTCCTTCCAATATTCGGCGACAGTATGATCAATATCTCCTGTCATTTTATCCCAAAGTCGTTGAGGATATCCGTCTTCTCCCTGCGGAGAATAAGTGGCCTCCCAAATGTCCCATTGCTGCCCTGAACGCGATTTATCACCCAAGACGAGCTCCAGGTGATTATTTCCCCTAACAGTGCCCTGGATCTGCCCTAAATAGTCCCTGTGTGACGGCACCTCCAGATTTATAAAATCACTTTCATAGAAATAAGCATTCTGGTCTTCATAAATATCGGTAAGACAATACGCCCTGAAATCGATAGGATCCGGACAAGCCGCAAAGCATCCGTTGTATTCCTCCGGATACTTAACTTGTACTGCCAAGGCTTCCCAGCCACCGGTAGAGCCCCCGTAGAGAAATCGAGACCAACCTTCACCCATACCTCGGAATTCCTTCTCAATATGGGGAATGAGTTCATAGGTGATGGCATCTCCGTATGGTCCCTGACTGGCCGAATTTACGGCATAGGAATCGTCGTAATAGGGGGTCGGATGTTGAATTTCGATGATCAGAAATCTGGGGAAATCGGGTTCATTCCACCTTTTGTAAAAATCATAAGCTTCTTGCTGCTGAATGATATTGTAACCTTCAACGCCAAATCTGGCCGAATATTCGGGTTCCAGATTTGGATCCGGGGGTTGCGTCCTGAAACCCCCAAAGTCGTCCGGAAAATGCCCGTGAAAGATCATCAAAGGATATCTCGCTTCAGGATGTTCCTCAAATCCTTTGGGAAGTAGTACATGAGCTCCCAGGTACATATCCCTGCCCCAGAATTCAGATAGCTTTTCAGACTTTATTTTTATATGCTTTATCCATTCTGTGTCTTCAGGTTCTTCAATGGGAGGAATCTTTTGATCTAGAAGCAGGTCTAGATTGCCTATCCCTTTATCGGTAACTGTAATTTTAACAGGGCTACTGTACAGGTTGCCGGGTGATCTGTTCCACTGCTGCCCTTCGCCATTATCCATGGGAAGCTTTACGGTATGGCCGGTAGCCAGGTCAAAGGTCTCATATACATGTAGAAGTGCCTGTACCCAATAATCCCCCGGTGGGACCTCTGAAAGTTGGGCTATTGGATAGCCAAAGGCCTCCGAATCGAAGGGTGTTGCCTGTCCCGGTTCCATCTGGTTTACATTCATTCCGTAGATCAACTGGGTTCCCAGACCTGAATTGATCTGGAATCTGGGTTCTACCTCATTGTCCTTAGACAGCATCAGAAGTAATCGTCCATCTAGAGCAGTTTCGCTCTCAGCATCAGTGAATGATACGGATATAGCGTTATTACTTGCTGTAGACAATGAGTCATTACAACTTGTCAATACGAGCGAAATACAGATGAAAAGGAGATGTAGTTGTTTCATTTTACCGAAATATTTTCGATAAAAGGTACCGATTTTTAAGAATGCCACCAATACCAAACTGTTTTTTTCACCGTTTTAATTAATCAGTAACTCGGTAATCATGCCTACTAAATTATTGAGCTATGAAACGTCCCTATGTGATTTATTTCTTATTGGTGATCCTTTCCATTATCTGCACCTGGAGTTGTACAAATGACGAAGGTGAAAGCGATATTGACATTCTTACGCCTAACGATTCTACCCAGGGGAAATACGAAGTGAGGGAATTACCACAATAGAAAAAACCCTCCGATTGGAGGGTTTTTATTTTTTCAATCAATAAATCCTACCAGATTTTCACTCTTTTTTCAGGAGCGAGGTAAAGGCTATCACCTTCCTTTATATTAAATGCGGTATAAAATTCAGGTACATTTCGCACCACTCCATTGACCCTAAAGTCGGCCGGAGAGTGTGGATCAGTATTGATCTGTACACGCAGAGCCTCATCTCTTGCCTTGGATCTCCAAGCCTGAGCGTAGCCTATGAATACTCGTTGTTCTCCTGTAAAGCCCTCCATTACCGGTGCTTCAGCCCCATCGAGCGACATCTTATACGCCTTTAGTGCGATACTCAATCCACCCAAATCACCGATATTCTCGCCCAACGTAAATTCACCGTTGATATTAAGATCCGGTAAAACTTCATAGGAATTGTATTGTTCTACGAGAGCCCCGGTTCGTTTTTTAAACTCTTCCTTATCAGCCTCAGTCCACCAGTTTCTCATCGCTCCATCACCGTCAAAAGTGCTTCCGCTGTCATCAAATCCATGACCGATCTCATGTCCTATGACTGCTCCAATAGCTCCGTAGTTTACGGCATCGTCAGCTTCAAGATCAAAGAAAGGAGCTTGTAGAATAGCCGCGGGAAATACGATTTCGTTTAATGTTGGATTGTAATACGCATTAACCGTCTGAGGTGTCATCCCCCATTCCTCACGGTCTATAGGCTGTCCTAGTTTTGCAAGTTCCCTCTGATATTCATAGCGTTGCGATCTCTGCATATTACCAAAGAGATCGTTTTCTTTAATTTCAAAATCGTACTCCTTCCATTTATTCGGATATCCAATTTTAGGTGTAAACTTGCTAAGCTTATCCAAGGCCTCCTTCTTGGTTTCGTCACTCATCCAATCGAGTTCTTTGATACTGACCTCGTAAGCCTTGAGGAGGTTTTGCACCAATGTCTCCATCCGCTCTTTGGCTTCTGGCGGGAAGTGCTTTTTAACGTAGACTTTCCCCACAACTTCTCCCATTGTACCATTGACAATGGATACACCTCGTCTCCAAAGGGGACGCTGTTCCTTGGTTCCCCTAAGTTCTTTGCTGTAAAATTCCCAATTCTGCTGATCCATTTCCTCATTTAATCTTGAGGCATAGGCGTCAACCACACTCCATTTGAGGTACGTTTTCCAGCTGTCAAGATCTGTTGACGTAATGATATCGTCAAGAGCCTTGGTATAATCAAGCATCAGTACCCCCAATTTGTCCTGTTCAGCCAGGCCGGCTTCAGTCAGGAATGCCGTCCAATTGAATTGCGGCATAATATTTCCAAGGGTATCTACCGGGAACATGTTGTACAAGGAAACCAAGTCCCGAGTTTTCTCTTTTTCCAGATGTTTTTCAGCCAAGGCTGTTTCGAGACCCATAACTGTAGCTGCCGAAGCAGATGCGTCCGTCAGGCCCGCAAACCCCATCATTTTTTCTATATGTTCCTGGTATTTCGAACGAATTTCTTTAGATCTGTCATCATCCTTCAGATAATATTCCCGATCCGGAAGTCCCAGACCCGATTGCCAGGTATACACCGTATAAATCGTAGGATTCTTAAGATCCTGATATATAAAAAGCCCTAGAGGCACATTGATCCCCATTTTATTGGCATATGCAAAATAGGTCGCGAGGTCATCGTAGTTTTCTAATGCGTCGATCTTTTCAAACTCAGGTTGCAAAGGGGCAACTCCAATTTCGTTTCGTTTCTCAAAATCTGTATAGGACTTAAAGAGATCGCCTACCTTCTGTTCGTCAGAACCATCGGCAAAATCACCTTCAGAGGATTCCTCGATGATCTTCTTTACGTTGTCTTCAGATTCCTCATGAACAATATACCCCACGCCATAGCTGGCTTTGTCATCAGGAATAGGGGTGTTTTTTATCCAGGTTCCGTTTACATAGGCAGTGAAATTATCTCCCGGACTCACCAGGGTATCCATGTATTGTGTCAGCACCCCGGAGGTGAGTTCTTTTTCCTCTTTGCCTTCCGACTTGCAGGATGCAACAGCCAGAATAGCAAGCAGGCCATAAACTACTTTTTTCATCATAATATTTGTATTAGGTTCGTTTTAATTTGACTCCCCGGGACAACTATTGTTACAGCTTAAGTGTTAAAATGTAGAATCCCGAAAGCATTGACAGGCTCTCAGGCTTTTCCCCTGTGCCTTTCTCTTGCCAATAAGGTATTCTTCAACAGCATGGCGATAGTCATGGGTCCAACCCCACCAGGCACAGGTGTGATATAGGAAGATTTCTCCTTTACCTTCTCAAAATCGACGTCTCCTGTGATATAATATCCTTTTTCTTTGGTTTTATCCTCAACACGGGTGATTCCCACGTCGATGACCACGGCACCGGGTTTTACCATATCTGCCTTCAAAAAACCAGGCACTCCGAGAGCCGACACTATTATGTCTGCCTGCAGGGTTAATTCCTGAATATTTTTTGTACGACTGTGACATAGGGTTACGGTGGCATTTGCAGCTTTACCCTTTTGGCTCATCAGAATACTAACAGGCCTTCCCACGATATGACTTCGTCCGATAACCACCGCGTGTTTCCCTTCGGTATCCACTTCGTAACGACGCAGAAGTTCCATGATGCCATAAGGTGTAGCTGAAATAAAAGTTTCCATATCCAGCGCCATTTTTCCAAAATTTGTCGGATGGAATCCATCGACATCTTTATCAGGATGAACAGCCATCAGCACTTTTTCTTCATCTATGTGTTTGGGTAAGGGTAATTGAACTATATACCCGTCAATTTCGGGATCCTCATTGAGGTCGT
>JABDQM010000296.1 GCA_013042315.1 Flavobacteriaceae bacterium
TGATGGTCTCCCCAGTAACCGATGTATGACCAGGGGTCATCTGGCTCAATAACCTCCCAGTCGAACCCACTCTTGGTAACCCTGTAAGGATTATAGCCATCAAAGGTGGATGCATTGAGGAATTTATGAATCATCCCGTCGATAAAATCGGGATAGGAATGTGCAAGCGCCTCCCAGTTCTGGAAGATATCCCGCCAGTTTCCCTCGTAATCCAGGATCTTTGATCCGTCTATTTCACTTCGGGTGTTGATAGAAAATCTATTCCATGGCCTGCTGGGGTCTCCATGCCTCCGGCTGAACTTTAAAGGCAGATACTCAAGGCAGAGACGCTGGAAATCGGGGTTGCCGCTCTTATGAGCCAGCGTCCTCAGGCTTTTTACATCAAAGACTTCCGGCAGATGCTTAAATTCCCCTGAAAAGGAATTGAAGACCTCCTTATTTGCCTTTTGCAGATAGGTGTTAAAATCTTTTCGCTCAACCCGATAATCAGAATCGAAAATACCGCCCCTCATGATGTTGTAGAGCACATTGGCGTAATGTCTGGAGGTTTGCAGAATATCCCGACTGCACTGGAAACCATCTGCTGCTCCGGCCAATTGCTTGAGCCTTTTCGTTCCCGCTTCTATATCTTGCAGTACTTCTTCTTTCAAAGCCCCCTGATCCTCTAATTTTTTATTGAGCGCTGCTACATCGCTGGCATTTTGGTTGACATTGCCAACAATCATCCATTCCAAGGTTTTATCAGCTTGGATGGTAGTTTGACAGCCGGTAAAATAAGCCCCTTTTTCTGCTTTGATGTCGGTTTCCTGCTTTGGATCTTTTCCCCTCCTGAATGCGTCTAACTGCAGAGAAGACAAGAGATAGGTAGCCTTTGGCATACCCAAAGACCAGACCACATTTGCCTTGAGGGCTTCACTGGGTTCGGCCTTATCCACTATGATGGCGCTGAGGGCGTAAATTCCAAGACCAGTTTTTGAAATTAACTCACTCCTTTTATAGGCATCAACGAGATTGCTGCGTGTATTTTGCATTTCTGTTGTCACACCTTGAGGTACAATATTTTGAATTCCATCGAGTAGCGTCAATTCCACTTCAGCATCTTTGGTGTTGTGCAGGCTGGCTCTTTTTACAAAACCGTAAACGTTGCTGGAATTCCACTGGTATCGGAAAGTAAGGTCGAGATCTTCATTGACCTCTTCGAATATCACCTTATTGCCAAAGGTATTCTTATAGAGGTTTCTTGAGATCTTATAAACGTCCTTATAGCGATCGGAAAAAGGCTCCCAGAACATTTCTCCTTTTTCGGTTTTTATCCTCAATAGGGTCTTGCTTCCCGTAACTTCAATCGACTCAGTAATCTTATCGTCTGTGTAATAAGGGAACAGGGCAAATTCGCTGTTCTTCCTCCCGGCGGTCAGGCCGCCATTACTCGCTAGGAACATCCAGTGATTTGAATCGCTCACTATGCTCATAAAAAAAGGGCGCATAGCATCGCTGTTACTGATCTTGTAAAAGGTCTCATTCTCAATGACTAGCTGACTGCCGTTTACTTTTTTATCTCCCTGATGTAAGACGTTCTTTCCTACTCTAATCCCTTGCTCCATGGTACTTAACTTATAATTTTATTTAATCTATTTAAATTCCTTTCTAAACAACAACCAGCCCTTAAGTTACAACAAAAGGTATATTGGCTGTTGCCGCCTTGTTATCATTATCTACGGCGTAAACATACAAGCGAAAGTGTCCTGTATTGGGCACACGAAGTACTACTTCATGATCTCGTTGTTCCTGTATGGCTCCCTCAAGAACGTCGGGCTTTTCTTCCGGATCTCCACCTTCTTTCAAATCTTTACTTTCCGGTAAAACTTCCCAGCGATAATGTATCAATTTATTGGCTATTACTCCCAACTCTACTTTTGCCTGATACGACTGATTTTTCTCTAGTCTGATATCCTCTTCCGCAGATTTTTGGTCGAGCACAAAGGAAATAATCCGCGGCGCCCTGTTTTCGGGCCATTCGCCCTTCCACAGGAAATGCATCACATCCACTACCTCGGTCTCCTCTCCCTGTTCGAGAAACATTCCATACCAGGTTGGAGTGCGTTCCTGTTTATCTCCCCATAAAAAGACAAATGACCCTATACATTGGTCAGGATCTGATGCAATTGCAGTTTTATATCGCTCGAGAAATTTTTCAGCTTTTTCTGTGCTATTCTCCTCAATAGGTGCACCCCATGAGGTTTGAGGAACTTCCCAATGTCCTGTGGCTCCCCATTCAGAGACCACATAAGCCCCGGTATAACCAAACTTCTTTACCAGTCTTGGCAAAATAGGAAGGTTGCCATAAAGTTGGAAGGATAGAAAATCCAGGTCCGGACATCGCTCTTTGATATGCCTGAGTTCCTTTTTAAATATTCCAGACAAACTAGTCGTCGTTAGGTGATTAGGATCTGTTTTGTGGATCATTTCCGAAATTTCATTCACAGCATCCCAAACTTTGGGATTAGTATACTTCAGATTTAATTCATTCCCTATTCCCCACATCAAAAGCGCCGGGTGATCTTTTAACTCCTCCACCTCCTTTATGACGCGCTCTAATTGCTGCTGCACCTGTGCGCGATCGTCATAGTCAAAACCATGGCGTTCTCTTCCTATGTCGAGGCCCATACAAACCATTAAACCGTATTTATGTGCCTCGTCAAGGATTTCTATAGCAGACCGAAGACCGTTATCCGTTCTCCATGTGCGAAAAGAATTTCCTCCGTGTTCTGCCAGCGAGCTGATATCCCCAAATTCCAAACCGGCGCCACGAATAAAAAAGGGTTTTTTGTTCACCATCAGTTGAAAAGAACCTTGGGATTCTAAAAGTTCAACCTTTGCCGGACTAACTTCGTTAGGGGATTGTGCCTCTATAATTGATTTCATAGAATCGCTGGGTTGCTTTTTATATTTCGGATTCTCAAACTCAGCTCTAATTTCTGATCAACAATTCCTCTACTTCTTCCAGGGTTCTGCCCTTGGTTTCGATTACAAATCTATAGACGAATAGAATCGCGCAAAACGAGAGAAGGGCGTAAATCGCAAAGGTGGTCGTAGGTCCGAGATTGGACAATTCCCAGGGAAAGACTTGTGTTACTGAAAAGCTAACGAGGGAATTAAAAAATCCCACCACAGAAATTGCGATCCCCTTGATCTTGCTCGGGAATATCTCAGATATTAGTGTCCACATGACCGGGCCCAGGGAGATAGCAAATGAGGCCACATAAAGCAATATTGCTATAAGGACCAAGGTGGCGTTGATTTGTATAAAATTCGTGATCTCATTCCTTTTAAAAACCAAGAACTGGTCTTCATCCAGTCGTTGTTGTACGGCTTCAAATAGTACAGCCTGCCCGTCATAACTCGTTCCTTCCAGATCGAACAAAGCCGTTTTAACATCCTGATCGCTCACTTTGTTCAATGTAGTTTCGTTAAAATCGTAGGTAGCACTATTAAAGGCATAGGTTGCCATCAAGAGGGCAATGGTCATGCAAGTGGTACCAATAAGCAACAAAGGTTTTCTTCCCAGTCTATCAATTAGCCAAATAGCCACAAGAGTGAATACCAAATTGGTAAGTCCCACCACTATTGCCTGTAAAAAAGAAGAATCGGTACTTCCGCCGGCTTGTTCAAAAATCGTTGGAGCGTAATAAAAGATGGCATTGATCCCTGTGATCTGCTGGAAAAATGCTATTCCGAGTGCAATGATCATGATGGTTGCGTACTTGCTACTGAGAATATCTGCGAGCTTTCCTTTTTCTTCTTTCTTATCTACTCCTCGCTGTATCTCCTGAATCGTTATTTCTGCGTAGTCCTCGCCTCCGATCTTCGCCAATATTTTTCTAGCTAATTCAATCTTATTCAATTTCTGAATAAGCCATCTGGGACTTTTGGGAACGGTCCATAAACTGATAAAATAGATTAGCGCGGGAATGGCCTCAACTCCCAGCATCCACCTCCAGCTTTCACCTTCGATATTGATCAGGAAATAATTAGAGAAATAGGCCACCGAAATTCCGATGACAATATTGAGTTGATTAAAAGAAACCAGACTCCCTCTTAATTTTGGAGGAGCGATCTCAGCAATATAAATTGGCGCTATGAGGATAGCACCCCCAATCCCGATTCCACCGATGATTCTTGCGATAATAAATTCCGTGTATCCTGTGGCGAGGGCAGACCAACTTGCGGAGATGGTAAAGAGAGCTGCTACGACTATCAGAGTATTTTTCCTGCCAAATCTATCTGCAACCGGACCGGCCATTAAATTCCCAGCCATTGCCCCGAAAACCACACAGCCTACAGAGAAACCAAGCATCCATTCGGTCATCTCAAAATAAAGGGTAATTCCCTTAACGGCTCCCGAGATGACTGCACTGTCAAATCCTAGAAGAAAACCACCCAAAGCAACTATTAAGCTGATTAGGATAGTATAGGATTTGTTCATCTTAACTACTGTACTCGGCTGCTCCATGGACTTCGATTATTGGTTAGTTTCTTGAAATGGAATTACTAGGCGCTAATTAAAAATGATGTGAAAAGTCTACTGAATAATCCGTAAAATATCATCATCCTTAGGACGAACATCAGGCACTTGAGGTAAAACAATTGCTAATGAATTCAGAATTTAAGTTCCTCATCCTTGTCCCAAAGACCCCAAAAGGCACCCACGTCTCCTTCGGCACCTACTTTCCAGGACTCGTCAAAAGAAGAAAAATAAAAGATTTCAATATTATCTTCCTCAGCCCATTTCTGTGTATTCATAAAATACTTCAATGCGTTTTCGTAAGACGGATATGCCCCTTCCAGATTTGTGCCCTGAAATGGCCAACCTGTTTCTGAAATAATGACCTTTTTACCGTTAGCGGCTTTTATTGCCCTTTGGTACATATCCTTCATATAAAGCAGAGAGTAATCAAGATCACATCCTTCCCAGAACGGGTAGCAATTGGCGAGAACTATATCACAGGCTTCGGTGATTCTCGGGCGTTCTGCGAATTCATAATAAGCATCTACATAGCCCACCGGAATATCATCGGGTATTGATTTCTTTACGTGATCTAGTTTTTCAAGCAACTCCTCTTCGGTAAGATCTCCCCTCAACATCACTTCGTTGCCTACGGCTGCGATATCCACGTATCCTTCATTGGCAAGTTTTATGAGGTTTTCAACTTCCTGAGCATTGATCTCAGGATCGTCACCCAGCCAGGCTCCCACCATAGATTTGATCCCAAATTCACGCGCTATTCGGGGAATGGCCTCATTGCCCTCTGTACACGAGAAAGATCTAATCCATTCTGTATATGGCTGAATAATCTCCATCCTCCTCCTAATCTGATCTTCCCCGATCTGATCGCCCGGATTCTGTCCTTCCATATACGGGCTAAAGCAGAGACCATGCATCCCCCCGTCGAGGACTTTCTTGCAGAGTTTTTTTAGCTGCTTCGTAGTTTTTCCGTTATAATCAAGGGCAGCCAGTGCCAAATATTTTTCTTTTCTACTCGATGACATATCTATTAATTCTAATATTCTGTATTGTTATTCATTAACCCTCTTAAAGCTCTCCCCTGCGTTCTTCCAACTCAGCTTTAATTTCCCGTGCTTTTTGCTCTGTAAGATCGTATTTCCACATCACCCAAACAGCCAGGGCAGCCGTTAGTGAAGGAATTATAATATCTGCGATCCTTAGCCTGTTCATGGTTTCGAGGCTTTGCTCTGTGACATTAGGATCGAAGCCAACGATCTTTAATATTAGTCCGCCCAAAACAAGTGCAATTGCCTGTCCTAATTTGACCATCCACCAATAGATGGCGCCAAAGGTTCCTTCTTTCCGCGGCATTCCGTTTTCCAGTTCGTCCAGGTCGCAGACATCTGCTGTCATTGACATCATCAAAGTAAACAGTCCTCCCATTCCAAAGGCAAATAAAGGAATAGGCACAAATATCAACCAAGGGATCTCATTGCCAGGATCAATACTGAACCAGGACATTCCAATACTGTCCAGAATCGGATTCAGAGATTCAAATATAGAGCCTACACCAGAAGTCATGTTGCTACCCAACCATGTATCGTTGAATTTTTGGTTGAGTTCGATATCGAAGCCCCACCATTTAAGCAGATAACCGATAATAGAGAGAATGGTGGAGATAATAAAAGCCTTTTTCTTTCCCCATCGGTCAGACATTTTGGAAATTATGGGAATTACCAGAAATGCCGTGATCATGGCATTAAT
>JABDQM010000298.1 GCA_013042315.1 Flavobacteriaceae bacterium
GCACCCTTCAGAACGAACTCTTCTATGATTTTCTCCAAGGATCGAGGATCTTAAGCAGGAAAGCCTCCTCCATGAATCAGGATATGCGAGTTGCTCAGGGCAACAGGGACACGGTAACCATGAATTCGCTGAGGGAGGAATACTTTGAACTGATGGACGAGGCAAAGGGATACGAATTAGACTACGTAAAGGAGAATCCAAATGCCGTAGTCTCTGCACTCATCATTTACAGAATACTCTCCACCAAGGCCAAACCCAACGCAGAAGTTCAAGAACTCTACGATGCGCTTACTCCTGAAATTAAAGCGAGCAAGGCAGGGTTGCAGATCAAGGAAACATTGGAGAATGAAGCAAACACTTCTATAGGATCTAAAGCACCGAATTTTACAGCCCCAACTCCTGCTGGTGAGGAACTCGCCCTAAATGATGTGTTGGGAAAAGTAACTATTGTAGATTTTTGGGCAGCCTGGTGTAAGCCATGCAGGGCAGAAAATCCAAATATTGTCAGTGTGTACGACAAGTACAAAGACAAAGGCCTGAGTATTCTGGGAGTTTCTCTGGATAGGAATGCTGATGACTGGAAAAAGGCCATAGAGGTTGACGGACTCAACTGGCACCATGTTTCTAATGTGCAATTCTTTGATGAAATTGCGAGACTTTACAACGTCGATGCTATTCCTGCATCTTTTATTCTCGATGAGAATGGCGTAATTGTAGCGAAAAACCTAAGAGGCCCTTCTCTTGGACAGAAGATCGGCGAATTGCTGCAATAACCTATAAGGTTATAAAATAAAAACCCCGATGTATAATCACATCAGGGTTTATTTAAGTTTTCTAGCAAAAATTAGAACTTATTCCTTACATCCAAAAAGGTTCCAACAACAGTTGCGTCGTCTTCAATATCAACATCTCCGAATATATTCACTACAGAATCATCACCGATAAATTCTAAGGTAGCACCTTCTTTTAGTTCGAGGTCGCCGTATATCGTGAGGTTGCCTTCAATTCTTAGAGTTGCTCCCGGTTCAACCTGGATTTTCTTTTGCCTGCGGTTCCTTCCAACAGTCAACGACCCGTTCATTTCGAGTAAGGCATTCTCTTTTATATCTACGTCATTACTTACTGTCCAAGTACCGCACATCAGAAGTTCCCCTTCAACCTTGATGGAGTTAAAACTCTTGGCCCCGCTAAAGGCTATGTCCTCTCCTTCGTTAATCACTAACTTGCTTGATCCACTGTATTCAATTAGCGAAGAACACTGGGCAGCCAGACTTAATGACAAGCGGTTTAATTTGATGATCTGCAGACCTTCTTGTCCTGAGGCCGCAAAAGCGTAATCACCTCGGGTTTGGACAAAATTGATAGAGCCATCTAACTGTATCACCCCATACGGTTGTGTCAAATCTCCTTTGTCATCTGAGACAGACAGTCCGGCACCTCCGTTGGCCATGAGTACCATATCCTCATTGATAGCTACAGCATTATTTACTACATCCCCCGTGGGCGGATTCAAGGGATCAATTATGATCGGAATATATTGAAGGAGCGTTCCGGAATCGTAAGAGTAAACACCGGCTCCTTTTGCTCCTTCGGCTACAATGATCTTGTCTTCAACAAAATCGATAGTTCTCTTGGTGTATTGTCCGAAATCTGTATCGATAGAGATTTCATCTTTTTCTTTGAGATTGTCATCAAGGACACGAATCCCTATGCTGGCATCGAGGACTGCTACACGGTTATCGAAGATGGCCAATGATCTGAGATCACTATAGCTCTCCTCTTTTTTAACATCCAGGTCTTTGGTATCGTAAATCGTGATACTTCCGTCTTTACCACTGGTTACATAGGCTTCTTTGTCATCGATTACTATATCTGTCGCATTGTCTCCGGGCTGAAATCCGTAGATCACTCCCGCATCTGTATCCATTACCCCGCCAAAAACGGGAATCTTGGTAATAAAGGAATTTGTTGATGCAGTAAAAGATGCCGTTGCATCTAAGCCGCCAACAGCATATAAATAGCCATTTTTAAATTGCAGGGAGTTAATATCTGCATTGGTATAGACTACTCTTGAAGTAAGAGTGGGATTATTAGGGTCGTTAACATCCACAATGTCAATAGCTCCGGCGTAATCTTCTCCTGCCGTATTATAGGCTACATAGGCAAAATCGTCTTCCACAAAAACGTGTGCTGCCGTAAGAGAGTTAATACTGCCGTAAGTTGGAGGATTTATTTGTCCTATCAGGACCATTGGATAATTTCCTGCCAGCTCATCCATTGCTTTTGAGCTGCGTTTTCCTGAATAGTTTTCGTCAACACTGATCTCAAGTACTCCGGCATTTTCAAATGAAACGCTGCCGGATAGTACAACGGCGTCATTTTCTGCTAGAATATTGGATTGTTGTTCGTCAATGAAGATAGAGGTTTCATCGCTACAGGAAACCATAACAAAGAATGTCGATAGAAATATCAGACGTATTTCTTTTCTCATAAGTAGGTATTTTATGAATGCAGTTTTGGGCACTACATTAACGGCGAAATAACAGAAAAAGTGTGATGTATTCTAATTTATTAGTCGAGTTGCCCGATTTTGTCGGCAGAACCTATAAAACCTAGGATTTATTGAATCTCAGGGTCAGATTTTTCCTAGTTTTTCGAGAACAAATAAGATGAGTATGGGCAAGGCGAGTAAAATGACCATCAGGGTGTCTGTGACAAATAAAGTCGGCATAAAGAGAAGCGTTGTAATATAGCCACCGATTGCACCGCCAAAATGAGCGGTATGTCCTATGTTTCCCAGTCTTTTTTTCATGCCATAAATTGAATAGAGCATATAGAGTATCCCCAGAATATAAGCCGGCAGGGGAATGGGGATAAACATAAGAGCCAGACGCATATCGGGCTGCAGCAATATTGCAGCGTATAGTATTCCCGTTACTGCGCCACTGGCACCTACAGCGCTGTAATAGGGCTCTTTTTTGTGAAAAAACAGGGCCAAAAGACTTCCCGCCAACAAGCTCACAAAATAGATCAATAGAAATTTAGTGGGGCCAAACCATCGAATCACTACATCTGCAAAGAAATAGAGGGTAAACATATTCAGGAACAGGTGAGAGAGGTCTACGTGTAAAAAGCCCGAAGTGACCATTCGGTCTTTCTGCCCGGTCTGAATGGCACCAATTCCGAATTTATACCGTTCAAAAAACGCCACATCCTTAAATCCCCTAAGGGATACCACGACATTCGCCGCGATGATGGCCAGAGTTGCCCAATGTAAATTCATAAAATTGCTACTGTTTTAAGAGGTGCAAATATAGCTATATTTGCACATAGTTTAAATGCATGCAATTACTGGTATTTCTCCTGGCCTATCCTATTTTAAGGCTGATATCAATTCTCCCGAAACCCCTTTTTTACGGCTTCTCCGATATTGCTTTTGTGCTTATCTTCTATCTTTTTCGATATCGAAGGAAAGTGGTACAGAACAACTTAAAACTTGCCTTACCCGATCTTTCTGAGGAAGAAAGAAAGCGCATCGAGAAGAAGTTTTATAGTCATTTATGCGACTTGTTCCTTGAAATGGTGAAAACGATGGATCTCTCAAAAGCTGATGTGGCAAAGCGATACAATATTAAGAACATCGAATTGGTTCAAAGTCTTGAGAAAGAGAGAAGTGTATTGGTACTTTGTACGCACTACGCGAATTGGGAATGGAATACCAGTATCAACAATGTGGTCAGTTCTAAAGGATTTGCCATCTATCAGAAGGTGGGAAACAAATACTTTGACCAGTTGATCCGAAAAATTCGCGCAAAGTGGAATACGGAACCCATAGAACAAAAAAATACGGTAAAGCGGATGTATGAGAACGAACGCGAAGGAATTCGCGGTGTATATGGCATAGTAAGTGATCAATCTCCTATGATGAGCAAAGCCCAATACTGGAGTCCGTTTATGGGGATTACGGTACCCATCTTTGTGGGAGCTGAATCCCTGGCTAAAAAATTAGATCTGGCTACCGTTTTCCTTAAGGTATCTAAAATAAAGCGCGGGTACTACCAGGCAGAATTCATCCCTATCAATGATCAAGGGAGTACGGCGGGAAAGCACGAGATCACTGAAAAATTTCTTCGTCTAGCAGAGCAACAGATCAGGGAACAACCAGAGTACTACCTGTGGACACACAGGCGTTGGAAGCATAAAGACAAAGCCCCAAAGGATTGACCAACGCTATTGGAAAATTGACCCAATTTCGTCCATAATGCGCTTAGCGAGGGCATCGGCACTATCCTGAGAAGGTGCTTCCGTATACACTCTTATGATAGGCTCTGTATTGGATTTGCGCAAGTGTACCCACGAATCGCTAAAGTCGATCTTTACCCCGTCAATGGTATTTAAGTCTTCATCTTTATAACGTTCTGCCATTTGCTGCAGGATTTTATCTACATCTATCCCGGGTGTTAGTTCGATCTTTTTCTTACTCATAAAATAAGCGGGGTAGCTCTTTTTTAACTCGCTTACCTTACCCCCTCTTTCAGCCATCAGCATCAGGAATAAAGCCGTACCTACAAGGGCATCGCGGCCGTAATGACTCTCAGGATAAATAATTCCCCCGTTGCCTTCTCCGCCGATTATTGCCTTAGTCGCTTTCATTTGTGCTACCACGTTCACCTCACCAACAGCAGCTGCTGTATAAGTCCCGCCGTGTTTTTGGGTGACGTCCCTGAGGGCGCGAGTAGATGATAGATTGGAAACCGTATTGCCCTTAGTTTTACTGAGCACATAATCCGCACAGGCTACCAGGGTATATTCCTCTCCAAACATTTCGCCGTCTTCAGAAATAAATGCCAGGCGATCCACATCGGGATCTACGACAATACCAAAATCTGCTTTTTCCTTGACCACCAATTCACATATGTCTTTCAGGTGTTCTTTCAGGGGCTCCGGGTTGTGTGGGAAATGACCGGTTGGGTCGCAATAGAGTTCTACAACCTCTACTCCTAGCTCCTTTAACAACATTGGCATCACTATTCCCCCGGAAGAATTTACCCCGTCTACGACTACCTTAAAGCCTGCTTTGGCAATAGTATCCTTTTCAACCAAAGACAACTCGAGCACTTCATCAATATGAATATCCATATAAGAATCATTTGCCGTAAGTTCCCCCAAATGGTCTACTTCAGAAAAATTAAAATTTTCTTCAGCAGCCAACTTTAATATAAGTTCGCCTTCTGCGGCGTTCAGGAATTCACCTTTGGCATTGAGTAATTTAAGAGCATTCCACTGCTTGGGATTGTGACTGGCGGTCAGGATAATACCCCCGTCTGCCTTTTCTAGAGGGACTGCTATCTCTACTGTAGGGGTGGTAGAAAGTCCGAGATCAATCACGTCAATTCCCATCCCCAGTAAAGTATTTACCACCAGGGCCTGAATCATCTCCCCGGAAATTCGCGCATCCCTTCCAATGACTACTTTGAGATCTTTTTTCTCGACTTGTTTCTTGAGAAAGGCTCCGTAGGCCGCAGCAAATTTTACGGCATCAATAGGAGTTAAATTAGTACCTGGTTTCCCCCCTATGGTGCCACGAATGCCTGATATGGATTTGATTAGTGTCATATTGTCTTAAAAAGTTTTTGCAAATATAACGGTATAGGTTAGTTTCCTAGACCCTTCTTTGTAAATTCGAGCGATGAATTTTCTAGCTCATATATTTTTATCTTTTAACGATGAAGAGATCAGTATAGGAAACTTTATCGCTGACAGTATCCGGGGCAATCGTTTTACACATTTTCCTGAACGAATTCAGAAGGGAATCATTCTGCACAGAGCTATTGATACCTATACCGACGCCCATCCCATACACAAACAAAGCAGTAAACGCCTTCATCCCACCCAGGGGCATTACAGCAGAGTTGTGGTCGATGTTTTTTACGATCATTTTCTGGCTAAAAACTGGGAGACTTATTCAAAAGAGGACTTAAAGGTTTATGCTGAGAGTTTTTATAAATTATTAAAGGACCACTACCCTATTCTTCCCGAACCAACCCAACATTTAATGCCCTACATGATTCGGGACAATTGGTTGTACAATTATGCATCGATTGACGGTATCGATCGGGTTCTCAATGGATTGTACAGAAGGACAGGAAGGAAAAGTAAGATGAACAAGGCCGTTCATGACCTGCAATTACATTATGATCTTTTTGAATCTGAATTTACCGTCTTTTTTGAAGATTTAATTATCTTTTCCCGGGATAAATTTAATTCCCTCCAAAAACTCTGATACCCTATGATCAATATATCCAAACCCGGAAATAGATTTTTTTACAGCTCGATTCTATTGGCAACCTTATCGCTGCTCCTCATAACAGGAATCAGTTGCAGAAGATCTCCAGCCTCACCCACCGGATTAGTGACTGAAAAAGCCATGGTAGTCTCTGCAAGGGAAGAAGCATCGGCTATCGGAGTAGCAATTTTACAAGAAGGAGGCAATGCCTTTGATGCAATGGTTGCCACAGAACTCGCCCTGGCAGTGGCTTATCCCTACGCCGGTAACCTCGGAGGAGGGGGATTTATGGTCTATCGAAAGTCGAATGGCGATGTAGGTTCATTGGACTACAGAGAAAAGGCACCACTTACGGCTACCGCTGATATGTATCTCGATTCGCTGGGGAATGTGATCCCAGGATTGAGTACCAAGGGAGCAACAGCTGTTGGGGTCCCGGGAACAGTGGCAGGGGTTTTTGAAGTTCATGAAAAGTTGGGCAGTCTACCTTTGGAAAAGTTGCTTGAACCTGTTATTGCCCTTGCAGAAAGAGGGGTGGTCGTAACTGAAAATCAGGAAAACCGATTGGAGCGATACCGGGATCAAATCATAGAAATAAGCGGGGAAGAAACCTTCTTTTATACTAAATGTCGCGTTGGCGATACCTTAAAATACCCCAGTCTGGCCAACACTCTCAGACGGATCAAAGACAATGGCAGGGATGAATTTTACAAGGGAGAAACAGCGAAAATATTGGCTGCTTTTATACAGCAAAGAGGAGGATATCTCACAGAGGAAGATCTCGCAAAATACCAGGCGGTCTGGAGACAACCCGTCATATTTAATTACAAAGACCTGCGCATCATTAGTATGAGTCCGCCCAGCAGCGGTGGGGTGACGATCAATCAGATTTTTAAAATGATCGAACCATACGATATAGGGGATTACGACCATAATTCGGGGGAAGCCATCCAACTCTTAACAGAATCATTTCGACGGGCCTATGCCGATAGGAACTATTATTTGGGGGATCCCGACTTTGTAGAAATTCCTCTCGATTTCTTGCTGAAAGAGGATTATCTGCATGAGCGTATGTCCGATTTTACCTTTGAGAGCGCTACCAAGTCGGATGCAGTCTCCCACGGCACGGTGGAGATCCTTGAGAGTGCCGAAACCACCCATTATTCCATAGTCGATGAAATGGGGAATGCAGTATCGGTAACTACCACCCTCAATGGTGCCTATGGTTCTAAACTTTACTGTGACGAACTCGGCTTTTTCCTGAATAATGAAATGGATGATTTCAGTTCTAAACCCGGGGTACCAAATATGTTTGGCCTTATCGGGGCTGAAGCAAACAGTATCGAGCCAGAGAAGCGTATGCTGAGCAGTATGACCCCCACCATTGTGGAAAAAGATGGTGAACTCTGGCTGGTAGTGGGTACTCCGGGAGGATCCACCATAATTACTGCTGTAGTCCAGACCATTATAAATTCCTATGAGTTTAACCTCAGTATGCAACAGGCTGTAGAGGCCCCCAGGTTTCACCATCAGTGGTTACCAGACTACATTATTTTTGAACCTGATGGCTTCCCTGAAGCAACCAAAGAATTCCTGAGGTCTAAGGGTTATCTCATCAATGAAGAAAGAACGCCTGTAATTGGTAAAGTAGACGCTATTAGGATATTGCCCGATGGAAGAATGGAAGGTGGGGCAGATCCACGTGGAGATGACACAGCAGTTGGGTACTAATAAAACCGAAGAATAAATATGTCACTTTGGATTAAACGAAGTCTGGGATTTCTACTACTCTTTTTTGGAGTATTGATCGGGATCATTTTTGTGTTTTTCAACGAAAAAGTTCCTGAAGGTCATTCTCCCGAAAAGGCAGATGAAATCGCTAATAAAATGTTGGAGGCATTAAACAACGATGCGTACAAAGAAACCCGGTATCTGGAATGGTCCTATCGCGGGGGCAGGAACAACTACATCTGGGACAAGAAGACGGGAAAAGTGGAAATGAGCTGGGGCGACTATTCCGGAGAGATTGATCTGGTGAATCCTTCGAACAGTTCCATCAAAGAGGGTGAGGAACAAATTTCAGGAGAAGAAAAAGAGGAGCTGGTAAAGGAAGCGATCACCAATTTCAATAATGATTCATTTTGGCTTGTGGCACCGTTTAAAATCTTTGACAAGGGCACCAAAAGGGCTGTTGTTGATCTCGATGATAAAAAAACCGGACTCAGGGTTACCTATACCCGCGGCGGAGATACTCCTGGAGACACTTATCTCTGGGAGCTCAACGAGCAATACATTCCGGAAAAGTTTAGTATGTGGGTTCAAATATTGCCTTTAAAGGGAGTGGGCGCTAGCTGGGAGGGCTGGCAACAAACAGAAAGCGGTGCGCTACTGCCTCAATATCACAAAGTAGGACCTTTTAAACTCGATTTAGGCACAGTTCGAGCCCGAAAAAATTAAGAAGCCTTTAATTGTCTCTTTAATTCTTCCATTGACTGCTGTAACTGACGCAGGAGGCCATTTTCGGTTGTGGCATCCACTCCGAAAGTAATTTTACTACTCACCTGCCAAAGCTCCTGGATCTGATAGGGTTCTATTTCGTAAGGCGGATAGGTCTCATTTAAGGAAATCAAGATCACCTTATTAGTGTTAGGTGGGCGTTCGATCTTTTTTACCATAACAGAATCCTGAAGTACAACTACATAAACCTTATTGCTGTTAACCTCGCTTAGATCTTCAACGGCTTTTGCAAGCACCCATTCCCCGGGCTTTAAATTGGGGAGCATACTGTCTCCTTCTACCTGAAAACCCCTATAAGTTGCATTGCGAAACTCGGGGATTGGCAAATCAAAAGCCGGCAATTGTCTATACCAGCTGGTATCGTGAATATTCTGTGGGTATCCCGCGGCTGCCTTGGCATTTACCAAAACCATATTCTCCCTGTCTGAACTATCTACGGTAACCACCTTAGGGATGACGCTTGTGTTGGACGCCTCTATATATTGTTGATCACTTTCTCCGTAAAGCCAAAGTGGATTTATTTTAAACTGTTTTAATAAGTTGGCGACCACCTTTCCTGATAGTTTTGTCCGCCCCCTTTCAATATCGGCTGTAGTATTGGAGACGCCCAATAAAGCGGCAAATTCTGCCTGAGTATATTCTAGTTCGCGTCTTAAATCGGTAAACCTCTTTATGGTAAGTTCATTTTCCATATTGCAATTGTTTTACAGCCTGAATAAATACATTGTTCTTTTCAAAGATACTCAAATTGGAATATATCCAAAATTAAATTAGGAATATTTCCATATTATGGAATATATCCATATATTTGGATTATATACAAACTGTTAGAGATGATAACACTCAAAAAGCTGCAACGATGAAACAAGAATCAGGTATTTATTTCTACGACGGAAGTTTTAATGGGTTCCTCACCCTTTTGTTTGAGGTACAATACCACGGACTCCGCCCCGAGGAGATCTACAAATTGAATGAGCAGCAAGAGGCCTTGTTTCCACAGCCAAATTTTATTGCCACAAGACTAAAGGATGCAAAAAGCTTCTGGAATACTTTAAGATCTCGGAACTACAGTGCTCTTAAAACGCTATACTTTGCCTTTTTAAGCGAGGAAATAAATATTGAAATTAAGCTATATCATTTCTTTTTGACTTGGCAGAAATTGAAATCAAAAGAGAGGTCTTTGCCTTCAGAGTTGAACGATAAGGAGGTTTACCATCTGGCAACTTCCGTTGAAAAGGAAAAAAGAGCGGTGGAACTTCGTTTAGCCCATAGTGATTTCCCCGGTACTTCTTTGGTAAAGCACATTAAGCCAAAATACAATGTACTACCCTTGATATCCAGGTATTTCCGGACGAGATTTAGGGAAGAGGATTGGCTTATTTGCGACCTAAAGAGAAATTATGGTTTGCAGCACAGAAATGGGAGCCTGACTTTTATTCAAATAAGATCCGAACAATTGAGACCAGAGAAGCATAAGATTGAAGGACAGAAATCACTTACCATAGCTTCTCAAATAAAAGAAAAGAGAAGAAATCGGAGTATGGAAGCCGTGGCCTGATATCTATTCAGCTAGTTTGAGACGAAATTTCAGATGGGATTTATAGGTATGTAATTTTGGGCGGTTCGATGTATTTTTTTGATGGATTTAACAGGCTTGGGATAAAGCTAACTTCGTTTTTAATCTTCAAAAGAGTACCTTTGCCGCTTTGCCTTATTGCATGACGTATTACGAAGAATTTATAGAAGTTAAAGGTGCTCGCGTTCACAATCTCAAAGACATTGACGTTAGTATTCCCAGGGAAAAATTGGTTGTCATTACCGGCTTATCGGGCAGTGGTAAATCCTCTTTAGCCTTTGACACTATTTATGCAGAAGGACAAAGAAGGTATATTGAAACCTTTTCCGCCTATGCCAGACAGTTTTTAGGTGGATTGGAACGTCCGGATGTGGATAAGATCGATGGTCTATCCCCCGTCATTGCTATTGAACAAAAAACAACTTCCAAATCCCCGCGTTCAACCGTAGGTACTATTACTGAGGTCTATGACTTTCTTCGGTTGTTGTACGCAAGAGCTGCCGATGCTTACAGTTATCGCACTGGGGAGAAAATGGTGAGCTATTCCGATGAGCAAATCAGAGAACTTATACTTTCCTCTTTTGCAGGTCAGCGTATCAACATCCTGGCACCGGTAGTTAAGTCGAGAAAAGGGCATTACCGGGAATTATTTGAGCAGATTGCAAAACAGGGCTTTATCAAAGTTCGTGTAGATGGAGAATTGCTCGACCTACAAAAGGGAATGAAGGTAGATCGCTATAAAACTCACGATATTGAGATTGTCGTTGACCGCCTGGCAGTTAGTGAAGATGCTGATCTGGAAAAGCGACTTGCGGAATCTATAAATACTGCGATGTATAGCGGGAATGATACGATGATGGTACTGGCCGAAGGGGAAACAGAGCCCCGGTACTTCAGTAGAGACCTTATGTGCCCAACAACAGGAATCTCCTACCCTACTCCTGAACCCAACACTTTTTCGTTTAACTCCC
Organism: Flavobacteriaceae bacterium; assembly: GCA_013042315.1. Taxonomy (GTDB): domain Bacteria; phylum Bacteroidota; class Bacteroidia; order Flavobacteriales; family Flavobacteriaceae; genus Muriicola. Next base: position 11,351 of record JABDQM010000298.1, read on the forward strand.
CAAAGGGGATGTGCGATGAATGCAACGGCCTGGGACACACTTATGAAATCAACGAGAAAAAGATCTTTCCCAATAAAAAGCTCTCTATTGCCGGAGGTGGAATAGCACCCCTTGGTGAATACAAGAAATCCTGGGCCTTTAAACAACTTGAGACCATAGCCAAGCGCTATGAATTTGATCTTAAAGACCCCATTGAAAAAATTCCTGAAGAGGCGATGGCAATCATTCTTCACGGAGGAGAAGAACGATTTGTACTGGATTCAAAATCCCTAGGGGTAAAGCGCGATTACACTATCGACTATGAAGGGATTGCTAATTTTATCAAGAGTCAGTTTGGCAGCTCCGACTCGACTTCGATTAAGCGATGGGCAAAGGAATATATGGATAAGATCCAATGTCCTGAATGTAATGGATCGAGGCTTAAAAAAGCTTCCCTTAATTTCAGAATTGGAGAAAAAAATATTGCCGAACTAGCGGCAATGGATATTGCTGAACTGGCAGTATTTTTTAAGGGTCTTCAAAACACCCTGGAAGGTAATCAGAGGATTATCGCTGAAGAGATTATCAAAGAGATCAGCAGCAGAATACAGTTTTTACTCGATGTAGGATTGGACTACCTCTCACTAAGTCGGAGTTCGAAGTCGCTTTCAGGCGGTGAAGCTCAGCGCATCAGGTTGGCGACTCAGATAGGATCTCAACTGGTGGGGGTTTTATACATCCTAGATGAGCCTAGTATTGGACTGCATCAAAGGGATAACGGCCGACTCATTAAATCCCTCGAAGCACTCCGGGATATAGGTAATTCGATCATCGTTGTAGAACACGACAAGGATATGATTGAAAGTGCCGACCATGTAATTGATATTGGCCCCTTAGCTGGAAAACACGGGGGAGAGATCATTTCAGAAGGTACTCCGGCAGAACTCAAACAACACCAAACTCTAACCGCAGACTACCTTACCGGTAAGAAGGAGATCCCCATCCCGGAAGAGCGTAGAAAAGGAAACGGAAAAAGCATTCTTCTGGAAGGCTGTACCGGAAATAATCTTAAAAATATTACGGCGCGTTTCCCACTTGGGAAGATGATAGGTGTTACCGGAGTGTCGGGAAGTGGAAAATCAACCCTGGTTAACGAAACGCTTTATCCCATCATGAATGCGCATTATTTCAACGGGGTAAAAAAGCCAATGCCTTATAAAAAGATAAGCGGCCTGGAACATATAGATAAGGTAATCGACATCAATCAATCTCCGATTGGGAGAACCCCGAGATCGAACCCGGCTACCTATACCGGAGTATTTAGTGAAATTCGTGCGCTCTTTACCAAAACACCTGAGGCGGCCATCAGGGGTTACAAACCCGGACGGTTTAGTTTCAATGTAAAAGGAGGGCGTTGTGAAACCTGCCAGGGAGGCGGGTTGCGAGTTATTGAGATGAATTTCCTGCCCGATGTTTATGTAGAATGCGAAACCTGTAACGGCAAGCGATTCAACAGAGAAACGCTGGAAATACGCTACAAAGGGAAATCCATAGCCGATGTGCTGGAAATGACTATTGATGAAGCTGTAAACTTTTTCGAAAATATTCCAAAAATTCACAGGAAGTTAAAGACCATACAGGATGTAGGTCTGGGGTATATTTCCCTTGGACAACAATCAACTACGCTCTCAGGTGGAGAGGCACAGCGGGTTAAACTCGCAACGGAACTTTCCAAACGGGATACAGGAAATACATTCTACATCCTTGATGAACCCACAACCGGGTTGCATTTTGTAGATATACGTGTTTTGATGGAGGTGCTCAATCGCCTGGTTGACAAGGGCAATACAATACTCATTATAGAACACAACATGGATGTGATCAAGATGGTAGATCATATTATAGATATCGGATACGAAGGGGGACGTGGCGGTGGATCTATCGTTGCGGAAGGCCTGCCTGAGGATGTTGCACTTCACAAAAAAAGTTTTACTGCACAGTTTTTAAAAAAAGAATTAAACCTGGCCGTAAGTCATTCACAATAGTTTTACGACATTTATAATGAGTTGGATTATTATTCGTTTTAAGGAATAGACAATGAGAAAAGAACAACATCACAAAGGTTGGAACGAGATCAAAACCAATGACTCCTGGGCGATCTTTAAGATCATGGGCGAGTTCGTCATGGGCTTTGAAAAAATGAGCGTTATAGGGCCATGTGTTACCATTTTCGGTTCAGCTCGAACTAAACCGGGGGATACCTATTACGAACTGGCTATTTCTATAGCAAAAAGCGTTTCGGAAGCGGGCTACGGAATTATAACGGGTGGAGGACCGGGAATCATGGAAGCGGGAAATAAAGGTGCTCATTTGGCCGGTGGAACTTCGGTTGGCCTTAATATTGATCTGCCTTTTGAACAACACGATAATCCTTATATCGACACGGACAAAAGTCTTGATTTTGACTACTTTTTTGTCCGAAAGGTGATGTTTGTGAAATACTCTCAGGGATTTGTGGTCATGCCCGGAGGTTTCGGAACTTTAGACGAATTGTTTGAGGCCGTAACCCTGATCCAAACCAACAAAATTGGAAAGTTCCCTATTATCCTGGTCGGTTCTGATTTCTGGTCAGGTTTAATGGATTGGCTGAAAAACGTCATGCTTGAAGCTAAGAATATCAGTCCGGAAGATCTCGACCTGATTAAAATTGCGGATACTGCAGAAGAAGTTGTAGAAATCATAGACGCGTTCTACAAAGGGCACACGCTGAGCCCCAATTTTTAAGCTACCTATGGAGGTAAGACCCAAAGTTGTATTTATTGGAATTTTCTACCTGATCCTTTTGTTGGGTACATCTTTGGCTACCGCCCAACATACCAATCTCATTAAGGCAGAACTACTTCCTGATACCCAGGAAATAGAAATACAACAAGAGTTTACCTATTTTAATAGTTCTCCCGATACCCTGAAGGTGTTGTATTTTAATGATTGGGCACACGCCTACTCTGATAAGAGAACTGCACTGGCCAAGCGCTTTGCTGAGGACTTTAAAAAAAGTCTGCATTTAGCCAAAGAGGAAGAAAGAGGTTCCACCCAGATTTTCGGGATGGCCGATTTTGAATTCAGGAACCTCTCATTTAGACGCACGCGCCAAAAAGACCTTATTGAAATTAGTCTGAACAATCCGCTACCACCCGATAGCTCAATAAAAATCTATTTTACATATACAGTAAAGCTACCTCCTAATCGATATACTCCATATGGATACGATTCCAGAGGAGGATTCTATCTCAAAGACTGGTATTTAACCCCAGCAGTATACGATGGTTCTTGGCAATTGTATTCCAATAAAAACCTCGAAGATCTTTATACAGGGATCACCAATACTAATATCACCTTTACTTATCCCAATGAATTGTTTCTCGGGACCAACTTTAATGAGGTCAACATCACTACATACCCAGCTAAACAGATAGCCAGTTTAAAAGGTGAGAATCGGAAAAGTTGTGACATCATCCTGAATTTCTCCAATAAGTTTATCAAACACGTCACCCCTTACCTTATAGTGGTTACGGATATCAAATCCCCCAAATACGATGAAATTTCCCAGGGAATCTCAATCAACCGAATTACGCGCTACATTCATGAAAACCTGGGTGATTTTCCCTACGAGCAATTGTTGGTGAGTGAGACCGACTTTAATAAGAATCCGCTCTATGGGCTCAACCAATTACCTTCCTTTATACGTCCTTATCAGGAGCAGTTTCAGTTTGAGATGAAATTCCTGAAGACAGCAATTCTCAGCTATCTGCGTGAAACCATCTTTTTAAATCCGAGGAAAGAACAATGGGTTTCCGATGCTATTGTCAATTATCTGATGATTAATTTTGTCGATACCTACTATCCCGATCAGAAACTCCTAGGGAAATTGTCTTCGATCTGGCCCATAAGCACCTTCAACCTTGCGCAAATGTCTTTTAATGATCAGTATCCCTTCCTGTATATGCTTACCGCCAGGAAGAATTTGGATCAACGCCTTACCACTCCTAATGATTCCCTGATCAAATTCAACCAGAAAATAGCAAATACTTACAAGGCCGGATTAGGATTGGCTTACCTCGCCGCATACACGAGCAAGAAGGAAATAAACAGCAGTATTAAAGAGTTCTACAATTCGCATAAACTACAGCCTGTTACCCCTCTGGATTTCGAAAAGGTTATTCGTTCCAATACCGAGAAGGACGTGAATTGGTTTTTTGATACCTATGTAAAAACGGATAAGCGAATCGACTTTAAAATTAAAAAAGTCAATAAGACCGAAGATAGCCTGGAAGTTGTCATCAAGAATAAAAAGGGCACCAATGTTCCCATCTCCCTCTTTGGTTTGCGAAACGACACGGTAGTATCGAGTTATTGGTTTTCGAATATTTCAAACCTAGACACCGTTCCTATTCCCAATTTGCAGGAAGACCGGCTCGTGCTCAATTACGATCAAAAAATACCGGAATTTAATCAGCGGGATAACTGGAAATCCCTGAGTGGATTTTTCTCAAGTAACAAAAAGCTAAAGCTTCAGTTTCTAAAGGATGCTGAAAACCCCTACTACAATCAGATATTCTACATGCCTGTGGCAGGTTTCAATGTGTACGACGGGATATCGCCCGGACTCAGATTTTCTAACAAAACCTTATTGGAAAGGCCTTTTATTTTTACTGCAGCCCCCTCTTTTGCTTTAAAAGAAAGGTCGCTAGTGGGCAATGCAGGCTTGAATTACCGGAAGTATTTGAAAAAAAGCGGCCTGTATGTCATGAATTTTAGCCTCAATGCCTCCAGTTTCCACTTTCAGACCAATTCTCGATACAGCACTATTACGCCTGCTGTTGGCTTAGGCTGGCGGCCGGATGATTTGATTTCCAACGAGCGAAAATCACTTGTATTCCGCTACGTGAATGTCCTCAGGGATATTGATCCCTCCCTTTCTATAGAGACTGATCCGGATTACAGTGTATTCAATTTGCGATATAACCATTATAACAATGGTATTATCAACTTTTTTTCCTGGTTTATGGATGCGCAGTACTCCACTGATTTTACCAAATTAGCCCTGAATTTTGAATATCGGAAACTCTTTGACAATAACCGCCAACTCAATCTGCGATTTTTTGCCGGAAAGTTTCTCAGGAATGAAACCAATTCAGATTTCTTCAGTTTCGCCCTGGACAGGCCTACTGATTATTTATTTGACTACAATTATCTAGGTCGCTCAGAGGAATCTGGGATTACCAGTCAGCAGATTATCATTGCCGAAGGTGGTTTTAAATCACAGCTTGAAAATCCTTTTGCCAACGATTGGATGGTAACCACCAATGCCAGTTTTAATTTATGGCGCTGGATAGAATTATACGGGGATGTTGGCTATGTAAGAAACAGGGGAATGGATCCAAGGTTTGTTTATGATTCCGGGATCCGACTCAACCTGGTCACTGATTATTTTGAATTGTACTTTCCGCTTCACTCAAATAACGGCTGGGAAATTGCCCAACCCGATTACGATGAAAAGATACGATTTGTGGTTACGCTAAGTCCAAAAACACTCATTGGTTTGTTTACTCGTAAGTGGTTTTAGTTATTAAAGTATTCTTATTATTTTCTAAATAAACCTATATTTTTTTAAAAAATAATTGGATACGTATCATTTTATTGACAAATTGTTAATGATTATCTTCTCTCCCCTATTGTAAAAATCCCCGTTTTTTGATATTTTCGTAGAAATATTCTACCCATGAACCCTGATCTTCAAACTAGCGAGGATATATCATTTGATGAATTCCGAAAGCAGATCTTTCACGATTATGAAATAGCGGTCATGAGTCGGGAATGTAGCCTGCTCGGAAGACGAGAGGTTCTTACAGGTAAAGCTAAATTCGGGATTTTCGGGGATGGAAAAGAGTTGCCTCAACTGGCAATGGCCCGATCATTTAAAGATGGTGATTTCCGTAGTGGGTATTATCGCGATCAGACCTTTATGATGGCTCTTGGTCTTTTGTCTCCCAAGGAATTTTTTCACGGTCTTTACGCCACTACGGATATAGAAAAGGAACCTATGAGTGCCGGTCGGCAAATGGGAGGACACTTTGGCACTTTTAGTCTTCAAGAGGATGGGAGTTGGAAAGACCTCACTGCACAAAAGAACAGTAGCCCGGATATTAGTCCTACTGCAGGGCAAATGCCGAGACTATTAGGTCTGGCCTTGGCTTCCAAGGTATACCGAAATGAAAAATCGATCAAGGGAGAAAAGTTTTCAAATAACGGAAATGAAGTAGCTTGGGGAACCATTGGTAACGCCAGCACCAGCGAAGGGCATTTTTTTGAAACTATAAATGCTGCAGGTGTACTTCAGGTACCCATGGTGGTAAGTGTTTGGGATGATGCCTATGGTATTTCGGTACCGGCTAAATACCAGACTACAAAAGAGAATATTTCAGAAATCCTGAAGGGCTTTCAACGAACTGAGGATGAAAAAGGCTACGAAATACTTCGGGTAAAAGGTTGGGATTATACTGCTCTGATCCATGCCTATGAAAATGCATCAGACATCGCCAGGGAAGAACACGTACCCGTATTGATTCACGTGACCGAACTTACCCAACCCCAGGGGCATAGTACTTCGGGTTCTCACGAGAGATATAAATCGGAGGAAAGACTAAGCTGGGAAAAGGAAACGACTGCAATAAACGTTTTAAAGAATGGATCCTATCCAATAAGATCGCTACTGAAGAAGAATTGTCTGCCCTGGAAAAAAGGATAAAGACAGAAATCAGGATGGCCAGGAAAGACGCCTGGAATGAGTTCCTCAATCCGCATAAAGAAAAGAAAAAACAGCTGGTGAGTTTACTTGTTGCTCTGGAACAAAGCAGTCCGAACAAGGTTTTTATCAGTAAAGTAAAAAACGACCTGATCGCCATTGAGGAGCCGTTGAAAAAAGACCTGGCTTCACA
>JABDQM010000146.1 GCA_013042315.1 Flavobacteriaceae bacterium
CTATTTAGCATGCAGAAAAAAACACTACCTACATTTACTTCAACTTTTAAGAAGGAGGTGTACCAGGGACTTACCGATTTTCCAAAACACTTGTCCTCCAAATATTTTTACGATGCAAGGGGGGATAAACTTTTTCAGGAAATCATGAAATTGCCTGAATATTACCTTACTCAAGCTGAATTTGATATCCTCGAGGAACACAAAGCTTCCATTTCAAAGTACTTTGCCGGCCAGGATCAGCGCTTTGATCTTATAGAACTCGGGGCCGGTGATGGTTTAAAAACAAGAATACTCCTGAGACATTTGCAGGAAAACAATGTCTCATTTCAATATCTTCCTATCGACATTAGTTTCAGTGCTCTAGAGGAATTGACAACAAATTTGGAAAGTGAATTTCCGGGATTGAAAATAAAGCCTATGCAAGGCACCTATTTTGAGACACTGGAACAGATTTGTGAGCTTCAAAATCACAAGAAGGTGATCCTATTTCTCGGTTCTAATATCGGAAACCTCTTGCACAAGCAAGCGGTAGATTTCCTGACTCAAGTGCGGCAATTAATGACAGATGAAGATCTGTTTTTTGTGGGCTTCGACCAAAAGAAAAACCCTCAAACGATTCTGGATGCATACAGTGATGCAGCCGGAGTGACTGAGGCGTTCAACAAAAACCTCCTTTCGCGAATCAATAGAGAACTGGGCGGTAATTTTGACCTGGATAACTTTCTGCACTGGGAAGTCTATGATCCGGAGTCGGGCACCGCAAAGAGCTACTTGGTATCAAAAAAGGCGCAAGAAGTGAAAATTGATTCCTTAAACCTAAATGTGACATTTAAGCCCTGGGAGACGATACATACAGAGATCAGCCAGAAATACGATGATGAAATCGTCCATTGGCTGGCGGGTAAAGCAGGTCTTCAGGTTATGGATGCATTTAGTGACAGCAAAGAATTATTCAAGAATTACATCTTCAAAAAAGAACAACTATGAAAGCCATCTGGAATAACAAAATAATTGCGGAAAGTGATTCGACTGTTGTAGTGGAAAACAACCATTATTTTCCTGCAGACAGTATTAAGAATGAATATTTTAAAGCCAGCGATACCCATACTACCTGTCCCTGGAAAGGTGTAGCCTCATATTACCATCTGGATGTTGATGGAAAGGAAAATAAGGATGCGGCCTGGTTTTACCCTGAAGTGAGTGATTTAGCAAAAGACATCAAAGGAAGGGTCGCATTCTGGAAAGGGGTAGAGATCGTGGACTGAATAACTCAAGAAAATCGAGTGTTCTACTCTTCTAAATGATTGAAGTGATTCCGATCCGGGAATTATTCTAAAATCTTACTTATCTTAGACAATGAGCTCTGCCCACCGGGTTGAAGACCATTGCTTAGTTTATAATGGTGTTCTCTTTGGTACGGAACGACCTCAATAACCACCATTAATGAAACCATCCTCCCGAGGCAAAATCAATACTGAGGCCCGCGCTACCTACGATAAGGTCATCGACATCTTTTTCTATTTCAGAGACATAAATGAACTCGATGAAATTGTGCATCCGAAATTTGTGGGTTATGGTACCGCAGGGCACGAATATTTCCGAGACAGGGAGGCTTTGCGAAATATGGCCAAAATGCAGGCCGAACAATTAAGTGGAACAAAATATACCTTAACCCGAAAACCGGTCATCGAAAAATTTCTGACCAATGATTCTACCTTCCTGATTCTGGAGGATTTTGAATTACACATGCAGGATAATGACCACAGCCTTCAACTCCGACTTTCCACTATTCTCGAAAAAGAATCCGGCAAATGGTTGATCACTCACTTCCACGGCTCATCCCCTGATAGAGATATCGCTGATGAAGAAGCATTTCCCATGGAAGGCCTGCGCAAGAAAAATGAGGAGTTGGAAGCTAAAATCCGGGAGCGCACCCGAGACCTGGAAATTGAGGCGGCCCTGGAACGCGTCCGTTCCCGATCCATGGCGATGCAAAAAAGCGAAGATCTCAAAGAGGTCATTCAAGTAGTTTATGAGCAATTCGTTCAACTTGATATTTACATAGAGCATACAGGTTTTATTATCGATTACAAGGAAAGGGATGATATGCATATCTGGCTTGCTGACAAACAAGGTGTTTC
>JABDQM010000305.1 GCA_013042315.1 Flavobacteriaceae bacterium
ATTGCTCATCGCCTGGCAACCGTGAAGAAAGCCGACAAAATTATTGTCATGGATGCCGGAATGATCGTGGAAATTGGAACTCATAAAGAACTCCTTCAAAAAGACGGCTACTACAGCAAACTCTACGAAGCACAATTCCTGGCTGAAGAAGAAGTAGCCTGAAAAGACCTCCCTTTACAACTCACTGCTTGGGAACAAAGTCCTCTAAGGTAATTATCCCCGCTATAAACATAAATATGTAAAAGAGGATAATTATACCGAAATATCCTATAAGCGCTAATAATAGAAATACAAATGATCTCAGAATCATAGCCCCTGGAGGGAATCGATGGATGCGTTGCATCACAAATAAACTATAAAAGAACATAATGACAGACATTGGAATAGCCAAGTCCATGTAAGCTGCAGGATAAAATAGTAAAGTGATCAGCGAAACAGGAAATATAATAATACTCCATTGCGCCATTACGTAGATATAGGCAATCATATATTCCGAAAGAAAGTATCCTTTTCGGTTAAAGGTTAAGTATCCTGCGATTGCAAAAACAGGGATGTACAGGATAAACAACAAGGTTTGATAATCAAAAGTAGTATCAAAGACCTTGGTGGCTAGTTCTTCAGACATTCCTTGCCCTCCAAATTCCGCAAATAAATCCGGGGTTAATACTTTCTGCATGATAAAAATAAGGAGTCCAGATAACGTTAGCGCAATTCCCAAATGACTTATAGGATTCAGGAATTTTCGCCTTACTCCATTGATGTAGGCATCAATGACTACTTCTGGTCGAATGCACAATTGAATTATTGTTCTTATAAAGGAATTGTCTAGGTTAAAATATCGTTCAGTGATATCGTAGGTCAGATTTTTAAACGTAAGTCTGTGATGAACAGCTTTGGCACCGCAGCTGGGGCAATAATTGAAATCTGTTCTTTGTGGAGTATTACAATTCTTGCAATTCATTTTACTGCAGGTCTTTTTTCAGGAGGGATTCCAGTTCTTTAATGTCTTTGTACATGATGAATTCGCCGTTCTTTATATAAGATATATTTCCCGTTTCCTCGCTGATCACAAGGGCAAGGGCATCGGTTTTTTCGGTGATACCGATGGCCGCCCTATGTCTGAGTCCGAATCTGAGGGGGATGTTTCGCTCCTGAGACAAAGGAAGTATCACTCGGGTAGCTATAATCCGATTTCCTCTTAAAATGGCCGCCCCGTCATGCAGGGGGCTGTTCTTAAAGAAAATACTTTCTATAATAGGCAGGTTTACTTCAGCATTCATCTTGTCCCCGGAAGATCGTACAAAATCCAGGGAATTACTGCGTTCGATGACGAGAATAGCTCCGGTTCTGTTCTTGGCCATTTTTTCACAAGCCTCTAGGACCACACCTATTTTAAGGTCAGGGATGATCCCGTCTTGTTTTAAGAAACTGAAGCGTTTGCCGAAACTGCGTTTGTTGGCGAGGTTGGTTGAGCCAATCATCAGAAGGAATTTCCTGATCTCCTGCTGGAAAACCACAATAAGCGCGATAAGTCCAACTTGCATAAAACCACCTACCACACTACTGATCATCTTCATCCCCAGTAATTGAGTGAATTTCCAAAAGGCCCAGACAAAAACAATCCCCAAAAAGATATTGACCGCTGCCGTGCCGCGGACCAACTTATATATGTAATAGAGAAGAATGGCGACAAGAAGGATGTCTAAGAGGTCTGTAATCTTAAAATCCAGAAAATTTAGAAAGTCCAAGCGGGTCGTTTTTGTAAAATTAGAAAAAATTGTCAATTCAATCCTATCCGGAATGGGTGTTAAGTCGATTAAAGAGATTTACGCATTCCACCGCTTCCCGTACATCGTGAACTCTCAGCAAATTTGCGCCTCCCTGCAAAGCGATTGTATTAAGAGCCGTAGTCCCATTGAGGGCTTCGGCAGGCGTAATACCCAAAACTTTATAAATCATCGACTTTCTGCTGAGTCCGGCCAACACGGGAACGCCAAAAGTTTTAAA
>JABDQM010000147.1 GCA_013042315.1 Flavobacteriaceae bacterium
CTATTTAGATGTACGTCAGATATATCCTGACAGGTCTCGGTAGTGATTTCATAAAGGATCTTTTTGGCGATGACTTTTTCCTTATTCAGAAGGGTATTACGATCAATATGAAAATTGTAGAAGTTACTTTTTAATGATCTTAAAGTTCTGACTTATAGAAGGACCTTCTACGTGAATTAAATAAGTGCCGGCAGAAAGACCACCGAGATCGATCTCGGTATAGCGTATATCAAACAATTCGTGTTGCTGATTGAGTAACATTTGACCTTCCATGCTATAAATTTGGATGTAAACCCTTTGATCTGTTCCGGGAACATAAACCTGAGTGCGACCGTCTGTTGGATTAGGAGTGGCCGTTACGCGTAAGGGAACGAATATTTTTTCCATATAGCTACCCTGACATTCCCAATCGGTGTACACCTGTACCGTATGCAAGCCGCTCGGCAACACTTTAGTGAATTCATTTGTGGTCACTATTTCTTCCTCTCCGTTAATCAATACGCGATATGAGTTTGCGCCTGATAAGCGCAGCGTCAGTTCCCTGCTATCCTTGTCTATAGAATGCTCTACAGACAGCGGGTCACGTTCTTCAATCTCAACTCTAAAACACTCTTCATAACCGGAAACCCCAACCACACTAAAGCACATATCATAAGATCCCGCGGAAAGACCTTCGATCACAATATACGGAGCGCTTCTGGCATCAAAAAGAATTGGTTCCATACCCGTAACACTTATGGAATAGGTAAAACTGGTTTCAGCTACCTCTATGGTAATGGCCCCATCACCTGTTAGTACACAAGATCGACTGGAAACGTTTATATTGAAATTCGAAAGCGGCAGATCAAAGATCTCACACCCGGTAGCATCTACTATTGCCCCTAAGGGTGTATTTGAACATTGATCCTGAGTGTTTTCTACACCGTCGCCATCCAAATCCGTGTCACAAACGTCTCCTAAGCCGTCTCCATCAAAATCTTCCTGCGTTGGATTAGAGGTTTGTGGGCAATTATCAATATCATCGGGGACACCATCACCATCACTATCATAGGGAATAAAGCTAACAGATGTTTCTGCCAAAGCATTATTGCCGTTGATGGTAAATGAAATGTTAGCCATGCCTGCGGTAGTTCCACTTGTTAGCATGGCTGAATAAGAGCCATTACCCAAGTCGGCGACATTGCTGATAGTTCCCAGGCTAGAGGAGACCACAACGGACTCTCCCCCGCTAGTGATTGGATTGCCATTGGTATCAAAAAGTTGTATTAAAATGTTTGAGGTGCTGCTTCCATCAGCTACAATACTCAATGGAGTTGCTGTGATAGTGGAGATAGTCAGGTCGGGTACTCCAGCGACGAAGGCAACAGTAGCTGTATTTACCGCATCGGATCCATTAATGGTAAAGGAAAGATTGGCCGTGCCTGCGATAGTTCCACTTGTTAGTATGGCTGAATAAGAGCCATTACCGAGATCAGTAACATTGTTGACAGTTCCCAGAGTAGTGGAGACCACAACGGACTCTCCACCCGAGGTGATTGGATTGCCATTGGCATCAAAAAGCTGAATCAAAATATTTGAGGTACTACTTCCATCAGCTACAATGCTCATTGGAGTTGCTGTGATAGTGGAGATAGTTAGGTCCGGTGCTCCCGCAGTGAAGGTAACAGTTGCTGTGTTGATGGCATCAAACCCATCGATGGTAAATGAAAGGGAGGCGGCACCGGAGGTCGTTCCGCTGGTCAGAATAGCGGAATAGGAGCCATCACCATTATCAGTCACTGTACCGATAGTTCCGGAGTTTGTTGTTATCGCGATGGTCTTTCCACCAGTAGTGATCGGATTGTTATTGCCATCAAAAAGCTGTACTATAACACTAGAAGTACTACTTCCATCCGCTGTAATACTAACTGGAGTGGCTGTGATGGTCGAATTGACAGTGTATAAACCTTCAATTGCCCCTACAACAGGGGTTGTATTCCTTGGACCTCCATTAAAATCGGTGGAGATACCGGGTATCTGTTCAGCTATTTGTAAATTAATTGGTAAATAATCGGAAGGGTTTACACTGGTTTCGTCGGTAAATTGTGGATTTCCAGCAGTACTATTTACATCCTGAAAAGTAGAATTTTGCCAGTCCGTTAAGGTTGCGCGATCATAAGAATTAAAATCACCCAAAACCCCATCTACTCCGTCAACATAGTAATTATTGTGGTCTATGGCTAG
>JABDQM010000148.1 GCA_013042315.1 Flavobacteriaceae bacterium
TGCCGGAGGAATCCTGAAACACGCCAGTTATGCCATTTCCCTTTTGAAATAAACTTCCAAAGGAGTATGTGGATATAGACGTTCTTTCCGTATTTAAAACAATGCCGCCACCTTGGTTGGCCATCCATAGTCTCTCCTGTTTGTCTTCAAAAAAGCCTGCTGTAAATGGTCCTGGAAGGCCGTTCTCTGTGGTCAACTGCATATTTTTTCCTGCCTCCAGGTCAATGATATTTACGCCCCCGTTGGATGCGAGCCAAATCAACCCTTTTTTGTCCTGATGGAGCTTCACATTGAAAACACCCAAAAGACCTTCATTAGGAGTAATACGGTAGGTTAGCTTTTTTTCCAGATCTATAATGTCATATCCTGTTCTTAGATTGGAAAGCCAGAACTTTCCATCTGTTGCTTCAATGATGCTATTGCCATTAACATTGGCTAAATCACTTGACAATTCATAAATCAGTTTGGCTTCGAAATCGAGTATAGTTGTGCCTTCCAAACTATTTGAAACCCATAACCTGCCTTTGGAATCTATAAATAATCCAGTGACCGTGGCACTAGCGATTCCCTGTTCTAACCCGTAGATTTCCAAGTTATTTGAATCGTATCTGGCAATTTGACCCTGCATGCCCATCCACAACATGCCATTACTGTCTTTTAAAAAACTATAAATTTCAGTTGGTAGTCCCATATCAAGACTGGCTCTGGCGACACCTCTGCTTAGCCCGGGCAGATCTGAAAAAGGACCTGCCTCAACAATTTCAGGATCTCCTAAAACTTTTGTCTTAATGGTCAGCGTTGCCTTAGGCAAACTATCCAAACTAAAGGGGATAGATGGCAGGCTTTCAAGGCTAAAGGGCTTTTCTTCACCCTTACCGTTATATGGAATGGGCAATCCAATATCTATTGGTTTAGCTTCTAAGTTATCCCAACTGAATTTTTTGGTAGGCAGCCTATTAAATGGCGTTATTTCTTTGGTTTTCCAGACAATGGTGTCTTCGTTCGAAAACTTAAATTTCTTGGTGAGGGGTTGTCTGAACTCACTCTCTAATTCAGGAAAAGTGGGTGCCTCCTTGCTGCCATTGCAGGCGGCTAGAATGAGGAATAACAACAAATAGATACCTAAGAAAGGTTTAAAGGTGGTTGGTCTTTTCATAATCATTTACTTACTGGTAAGGTAATACAAAATGTTGATCCCTTACCTTCTACTGTTTCTACTTCTAAATTTCCTCCATGCCCATTGGTCACAATATCATAGCTCATACTCAGGCCCAGTCCTGTGCCCTGCCCGGTGGGCTTGGTGGTAAAGAAAGGCTCAAATATCTTTTCTTTGATAGCATCCGGAATTCCATTGCCATTGTCCTTTACCCTTATTTCTACTCCTGCTTCTGATTTCTTTGTGCTTACCGTTACTGTAGGCACATATTTAGAATCCTCCGAAGCTTTAGTGTAGGAGGACTTCTCTTTTACCACATAAAAAGCATTGGTAATAAGATTTAAAATAACCCGCCCCAAATCCTGGGCAAGTATGTTTACCTTCCCTATAGATTCATCAAAGTTCGTTTCCAGGGTAGCATTAAAGCTTTTGTCTTTTGCTCTCAGGCCATGATATGCCAAACGCAAGTACTCATCGGCCAGTACGTTGATGTCTGTGAGTTCTTTTTCCCCACTACTGGCTCTGCTGTGCTGCAACATCCCTTTTACAATACCATCGGCGCGTTTTCCGTGATGGGCAATCTTGTCCAGATTTTGTTTGATGTCTTCCAGCAGGGCTTTAACCTCCTCAAGGTCGCCTTTGTCCATCTCCTCCTGCATCTCTTCTAAGAGCTCTACGCTCACTTCCGAAAAGTTGTTGACGAAATTGAGCGGATTCTGAATCTCATGGGCAATCCCGGCCGTAAGCTCACCCAAAGAGGCCATTTTTTCAGATTGGACCAGTTGATTCTGGGTGGACTTGAGCTCTTCCAAGGTATTTTCTACCTGTTCTTTAGCTTTTTCTAATTTGACAAAATCCTCATAACGAGCATAAGCAATAGCAAAGGCATCCGCAAGGGTTTGTACCAATTCGATCTGCTCCTCTTCCAGGGATTCACTATTCCCTACATATAACATACCCTGGGTAAACGGAACAAAATGAAGGTGGAGCGATTCCGGAGGTTGTTCTGCCCCCTGGTATTCGCTCGTATTGCTGACCTGTCCCAGATCCATCATCAACCGCATAAATTCCAGAAACTGCTTTTTATCCCAGTGTGTTCTGTATACTTCGCCTTTTTTCCAGTGAGCTACGGTTGCGGCTGTGTCCTTATCGGCTTTAAAAGGGATTTGCATGGCGCCGAGCGAATGACCGTCCGGTGCCGACAAAAAGGCCTGCACTGTTTTGGTTGCTTCATTTATGATAAAGACTCCGCATCGGATAAATGGAATCTCCAGGGAAGTGAGTTCATTCCAAATTAGGGGAGTAATACGTTCAAGGTCGGAAGCAGAACGCATACTGGCAATCTGCCCTCGTACCCTGTCTAGCGTCGCTTGTTTTAGGGCATCTCTCGCTTGTAATTCGGCTTTTTGAATATCGAGAAAACGCTGATAAAGGCGGCCAAATTCTTTAGCAAAGCGGATCACAATATCTTTTTCCTCCTCGGTTGCCCTTCTGGAGTGGTTAAAACCAATGTATCCGTATTTACAATGTCCCTGGGTAGTATATAAGCCGTTGGGGAAATCCTCGGGATAAATTTTGTTCTCTTCGGGAAGAGCACCCATCACCTCATCAAGTACCTCCCAGACTTCAGGCAAGGCTTCCGCAGGATAATCGATAAAATCAATGGCGTGTAGCTCGCTTTTCTTCCAGTTGGCAAAGGAAGTTTTCCAGCTTTCTACTGCATTCACATCGATCAACTGTTCCGCAATGACCCGTTTTTTCCCTCCGGTGGTAATCCGCAGCGTAAAGGTTTCATTTTCTTCGTCAAATAGGGTGAGATGTGTCAGTACGGGGTTGATCCCAAGGAAATCGAACTGATCAAATAACACGCCCAGCACATCTGTCAACTCATCGGTATGGTGCATTGCCATGGCTCTGGACCTGACTCGCTCCAGGGCTACTTCAATCTTGGATTCCCGGGCTTGTGCTTCGGCCTTTTCAATATCCATAAAACGGATATACGCCTGTTCAAAGACCTTGGCAAATCGTTTTAGAATCCCATTTTCTTCCTCCGAATAGGGTTTATTTGTATAACGCGCTATTTGTATCCCTGAATTCTCAGCAAAGGATATAGAAGTAGAAAAAGCTGAAGAGTTCACCATTTTCTTTTTCAGATCGCCGGGAAATTCTCCATGAGTGAGAAGGTGGTTTATATATTCCTCTTTGACCTTACCTGAGTAGGTTCTGGCAAAAATTTCCGGCCGTTCTTTGATCACCTTATTGTAATCACGTTGTACCTTGGTGTCTTTGTTATAAGGAATACGAAGAGCCTCACCCATGGGAGCACCCCCAATCCAGACATCGTAGTCTTCCTTTGCTTCTATGGCGCCGCTCATACCAACAGCATCCATCTCCAGCCCCAATTCCCGTAGTTGGTCAAATACTGCATTGGCCACCAGCTGCATTTCGCTGGTAATATGCATGGCCAGGGACTGAGATCGCACTTTTTCCAGGGCAGCTTCAACCTGGGCCTCCCTGGCCTGTGCCTCTGCTTTTTGAAGATCCAGAAAGCGGGTATAGGTCTGGCCGAAGACGGAGGTAAAACGTTCCAAAACTTTGCGGATATCATCTTGTAAAGGGGCTTCCGTAAAAGCAAATAGGACACCATCACCGAAGAAAAAACTATTGTGATAAACAAATTCAGGAAGTGCATTCAGGTTAAAATGAGCAGGGTAATCAGGAGCTTCATTTAAAACCTGGAAGTATTTCTTCACGTCCTTACCTTTCAATGTATAGCTAAAAGCCTTCTCCTTGTTGGTCCATGTTTTTTTAACCCCTTTCAGAAGAGGGTGCAAGGACATATCGAGAGTGCCGGTGTCCAAAACGGTCTGGGTACCCTTCCTTACAGAGGCCGTCCAAAGTTCCATGTGCGCCGACTGGCTGAGGATTCCCACCCCGCAACGAATAGAGTTATCCGCGTGTAAACCCAAAAGCTCATTGAAGAACTTTGTCACCGTACCGCCAATATCTTCTGAGTTGTGCATAGCCATGGTCCTCGCCCTTACCCGCTCCAATGCCGCTTCTATCTGCGCTTCACGAGCTTGGGCTTCTGCCTTTTGCAGGTCTAAAAAGCGTCTGTAGGTTTGGCCAAAAACGGCGGCAAATCGCGCTAAAATTGCAGTTGATTCTTCTGAAATTGGATTTTCAGAAAATACAAAAATGATGCCTGAAGAGTAAAAGAAACTCTTGTGATACTCTCTTTCGGGCAATGATTCTAGATCGGCATTAAAGGGATATTCCGGTTCTTTATTAAGCGCCTCGTAATATTTTCTAACATCTTTTGCAGTGTATTCATATGAATACCCTTTATGTCCTTTACTCCAGGCTTTTTTAAGACCTACTAACATGGGGTGTATGGTCATATTTAACATCCCGACTCTTACCTCCAATGCGCCGTCAGGATTTGAATTCACCGATCTGGTTTCCATTCCTTCATGACCTTCCAGAATCCCTATTCCACAGCGTAATGATTTATCGAGGCCTAAATTCATTACCTCATCAAATAAAGAAATAACAATGTTCTCCAGATCCTGACTATTATGCATCGCCATGGTCTTGGAACGCACTCTTTCCAAAGCAGCTTCAATCTGCGACTCTCTGGCCTGGTTTTCTGCTTTTTGCAGGTCGAGGAAACGGGTGTAAGCCTGTTCAAAAGCCTTCGCAAACCTTCTGAAAATTGAATTTTCTTCATCAGAATAGGGAACCGCCTTGTAGTTGCCAACATACAGGTCAATATTTTTCAAGAAAAAACTAGAACGAGCAAAACCCGGAGCCTTCAGAATAAAATCTTTTACTGTTTCCGGATATTGTTTTAGTTGGGAATATTTAATTATATGTTTACTCCATTCTTTGTTTTCTGCGGCTGAAAATACATCTGAAATAAAACTAAGTCCGCTTTCTTTCGCCACATAAACACTATTAATTACCGGATTATCAATGGGTGGTATTTCCATTAATAAAGGTTGGGGTTGCCCCCTTGAGCTTAACCAAAAAGTGAATGTACCCTCTGTATCATTTTTTGCAAAACTAACTGTATCAAATTTTAAATCAAGTTGTCGCAATTGTTCCGAAACTACGACTATCAAATCTAACATTTCGTCACTTTTATGCATAGCCATGCTTCTGCTACGCACTCTTTCCAGAGCAGCTTCAATTTGTGCTTCCCTCGCCTGGGCCTCCGCCTTTTGCAGATCGAGGAATCGGGTATACGTTTGCTCAAAAACTTTGGCAAATCGTTTGAAAATGGGATGTGCTTCAGGTACGGGTTCATAGGTGATGAACATCAGGTATCCCTGAGGAAAGTAGAGGATATGAAATATCTGAAACGTAGGCAATGACAATCCTGCATTCAGTAACTCGTCTAGTATTTCCCCTACTGTAGGCAGTGTACGCATAAACTCGTAATGCTTTACCAGTTTATCACCTCCTAACTCCTCAACATAAAACTTCTCCCCCTTTTTAAGTGGGTCATAAAAATTATAGCCTTCTCCAATAGTCGGTAAACTAAATGATTTTTGAAGTTCCCCTTCGCTACTCATATTACAGGAAGCGGATTTTTTATCCTCAGACTCCCAAATGCAATACCCTGCACTCCATGCCGGAATGCCCAATGATTGAACTTGCAGAAAAAGAGTGTTGGCAGCTTCGGGCAATTCCTCACTTCGCTGCATGGCCATGGTTCTGCTTCTTACTTTTTCCAAGGCATGCTCGATCTGGGATTCCCTGGCCTGTTCTTCTGCTTTTTGGAGGTCGAGGAAGCGGGTGTACGCCTGCTCGAAAACTTTAGCAAAACGAGGTAAAATCTCTGCTTCCTTAAAATGTTCCAGGGACGAAACCAATATATAACCATTTTTAAAAGAGGCACCATAATCAATTTCCCAAGGTGGTGCTGCCGGCATAGGTGTGTTTTGGTCTTCAAAATCTTCCAAAACTTTTCGAGCAGAAGGTAGATTGAAGATATCCTGAAAATGTCGTTCTATAAAATCTGATGGAATTTCAACAGAGAACAATTCAGTGCCTTTTTTCCATTCATCATATCTGTATTGGTGTATGTAATCCAAGTCAATTGGCACAATAAAAGGGCTCATCATTCCTGCATTTGGAATACTGTGCCATTGCTCTACATGACCTTCATGTTTATCGCAAAAAACAATACCTGTTGCAAACAGATCGCCACCAAATTGGCGCAGTTGTTTGAACATTTCGGTAGTGACGTTACTCAAGTCTTGAGAAGTCTGCATTCCCATGGATTGGGAACGCACCCGTTCCAGAGCTGCTTCAATTTGAGCATCCCGCGCTTGTGCTTCTGCCTTTTGAATATCCAGGTAACGTTGGTATACCCGCCCGAATTCAGTAGCAAACCTGGAGAGGATTTCTTTTTCTTCCGCAGTGGCTTCCCGGGTATGATTGTATCCAATGTACCCGAAAGGCGTGTAGCCATGCATCGTATATCCACCTTCCGGGAAATCATCCGGACCCATCCGTTCTTCTTCCGGCATAGCAGAGAATGTTTCTGATAACAGATCAAAAAGTTTCGGTAAAATTTCCTTTGGATAGAATATTACCTCCACCGAATCAGATGAATCATTTTTCCATTTTTGAAATAGTTCCTTCCAAACATCCAAACTATCTAAACTAACTATTTGTTTGCCATGAATTCTCTTCCCTGATTTTCCGGATGCTCTATAGGTAAGGGTTCTTTCCTCCCGATCAAAAAGACTTAAGAAAACACTGATTGGTTTTATACCGAGGATATCAAACTGCCTGAATAAAACACTGAGTACATCATGTATATCATCTGACGACTGCATCGCCATAGACTTTGCTCTAACTCTTTCCAGTGATAATTGAATCTGCGATTCCCTTGACTGCTCCTCTGCTTTTTGCAGATCCATAAAGCGGATATAGGCCTGTTCAAATATCCTGGCAAAG
This sequence comes from Flavobacteriaceae bacterium, assembly GCA_013042315.1. GTDB lineage: Bacteria > Bacteroidota > Bacteroidia > Flavobacteriales > Flavobacteriaceae > Muriicola. Next base: position 7,127 of record JABDQM010000148.1, read on the forward strand.
CGTTTCAGGATCTCGCCTTCTTCTTCCGTAAATGACTGGTCCGTATAACGAACGATCTGAATGCCTGAATTCCTGGTAGGGGCAATGAGGGTGGTAAAAGCCTTAGAGGTGACCATCTTTTTTTTAAGTGCTGCCGGAAATTCTCCGTGACTCAGCAATCGGGTGATATACGCTTTTTTGGCATTCCCTGAATAGGTGCGGGCGAACAGTTCCGGCCGATCTTCAATCATCTGGTTGTAATCGCGCTGTACCTTGGTGTCATTATTATAGGGTATGCGCAGGGGTTTCCCCATGGGGGCGCCCCCCACCCAAACATCGTAGTCTTTTTTCGTTTCTATGACCCCGCTCATCCCTACGTAATCCATCACGAGCCCCAGCTCGTTTAGTTGTTCATAGACGGCATTGGCTACCAACTGCATTTCGTCTGTAGTATGCATCGCCAGGGACCGGGAACGCACTTTTTCAAGGGCAGCCTCGATTTGGGACTCCCTGGCCTGTGCCTCTGCTTTTTTAATATCTAAAAATCGGGTATAGGTTTGCTCAAAGACTTTGGCAAATCGCTGCATGATTTCCTCATCTTCCTTTGTGGGCTTCTCTTTGCTTGTTTTGCTGATGAAGCCATATTTATGACGCGCTTCAAGAAACTCCAGTCGATGGTTTCTCAGCTTTTTCTGTGAATGTGTAAAGTATTTAGAATTTGTAATTTCATCGCAAGCCTCCGAAAACTGATCGACCTCCTCCTTGGTTTCAAGCGACAGATAAGAGAAAGGGATGCCCGATTTCCATGACTTTATGGCGGTCTCTTCCCAAGGGTAAGTGGGCATTTTAAAATGTGTGGGTTCAGGGTATATCCCATCAATAGGTGAAAACCATGCGTCTAAATAGCCCTCCTCCAATTGAAAAATGTTAATCCAGGCCTGCTCAAAAGAAATATTAAGTTGCTTCAACTGGTCAAAGAATACAACTACTACGGCTCCGATATCCTGGGTTTGATGCATGGCCATTGAAGCCGCTCGGACCCTTTCCAAAGCGGCTTCAATTTGAGCTTCCCGGGCTTGTGCTTCTGCTTTTTGGAGGTCTAAAAAACGAGTATACGTCTGTTCAAATACCTGGGCAAAGCGCTTAAAAATATCATGCGAGTCGGGTACCGGTTCTGTAGTAATAAATAATAGATACCCATGCTTAAAGAATACCACATGATCTATTTGATATTCGGGATAAGAGCCATTTGTTTTTTTCAGTTGCTTTAGTACGTCTCCTATAATCGGCAGGGTACTCATGTATTCATAATGTGCTATACACTTGGCTCCTTTGAATTCTTGAATGTGCAGTTGGGAACCCTTTTGCCCGAGATCATAGTACTTTTTAAAAATTCCTTTTCTT
>JABDQM010000149.1 GCA_013042315.1 Flavobacteriaceae bacterium
TAGTTATGATGGGATGACCGGGTTAGCTTCGCTGCTCCGCTAAACCAAGTCCTGCAAATGTCATTTTCATTGCATACACAATACCTGCGGTATTGACGCTTCAGAAAACAAAAAACTGCTCGAGTAAGTTTGGCGGCTTATCTATAATGGGATGACCGGAGTAGCTGACGCTGCTCCGGATAATCTCCCGTACTGCAAATGCAATTTTCATTGCATACACAATACCTGCGGTATTGACGCTTCAGAAAACAAAAAACTGCTCGAGTAAACTCGGCAGTTTTTCTTATTTCCGAATCGCGCAATGAAAATTGCGCTTGGTCTGTGGAGAATACCGGAGTCGAACCGGTGACCTCTTGCCTGCCAGGCAAGCGCTCTAGCCAGCTGAGCTAATCCCCCGAATAGCAAGGGCAAAGGAACTAATTTTTAAGTAAGTTTCAAAATACAGCCTTCTTTTATTTTAAGAAAAGAATAACGCCTTATGTTTTAGATCTCCTTGTGGGTATCCTATTTTAGAGAAAAAGTAAAAATGGAAAATATAGAAGGTAAAGTAGCCTATATCACCGGAGGCACGAAAGGAATTGGTTATGGAATTGCAGAAACACTTCTCAACGCAGGAATGAAGGTTGCCATCAGCGGAAGGAATGCTCAGAGCGCTAAAGAAGTTGCTGAACAGCTCGGATCTCAAGATAGGGTTCTAGGCCTGGCTTCCGACGTTACACAACCAGAGGACGAGATAAAAGCCGTAAGGGCGGTCCTTGACAAATGGGGACAGCTCGACGTTGTTATTGCCAATGCCGGAGTTGGTATTTTCAGTCCGGTAGACCAGCTCAGTACTGAAGAATGGCGAAGGATGATAGACACCAACCTCAATGGGCCGTTTTTTACTCTAAAGGCTTCTGTTGATGCTTTGAGAAATTCAAAAGGGTATTACATTACAATTGCGAGCCTGGCCGGCACCAATTTCTTTGCTTCAGGATCTGGCTATAACGCTTCAAAATTTGGCTTGGTAGGATTTACTCAGGCCGCAATGCTTGACCTTAGGGCGTCCGATATAAAGGTCTCCACCATTATGCCGGGTTCTGTCGCAACACATTTTAATGACAACATTCCTGATGATAAAGATTCCTGGAAAATTCAGCCGGAAGATATAGGCTTACTCGTGGAGGACTTGTTGAGAATGAATCCGAGAACCTTACCTAGTAAGATCGAAGTACGACCAACAAGGCCTGATAAGAAATAGGCTTAGCTCAAGGGCGTCTCAAATGCCATCTCCTGATCGAAAATGGTGAGGAAAAGATGTTGGAGTTGAGCCCGGAAGTCGCTAATGGTCTCAGCGGTAATAGAATATTCTTTATTTGAAGACCGCCCTCCTGTCACTTCCTTAGTGCAGAATTTTAAAGGACCTGATTCGAGATCGCGAAACGGTATTATAGCGGCTTCAAAGCGCTCTGTGGGATACTTATCGCAATACATAAGGGCGTAAGACATCAACTGAAAGGCCTTTCCTTTATCTGCATCCGCAATGATGGAATCCCATGTGGTAATTTCCACCTCCGTGGCTTTTGTATTTCCGGTCTTATAATCCAGGATCCGAAGCACTCCGTCCTTTTTATCAATCCGGTCTAATGTTCCTCTTAATGATACAGGGAAATTCAAGCCTTCCACTTCTATGAATGTCCTAAGTTTTTCTTCCACAGCGAGCAACTCAATTTTGTGATTTTTACAGCTTTCGATCTCCATTTCCAAAAACTTTTCCAGGTAGCGTTGAATTACTTGATAGGCGATAAGGTTCTTGCCATCAAGCAGGGAGACATTTGGATAATACTCCTTAAATGAGGCGTTGACTATATCCGGAATTTTGAGCATGCGTTCCCTGAGCGAATCTGGAGAGAGGACCGACCCAACCAAGGGCAAATACAATTGTTCTAAACTGTCATGGATAATTGTGCCGAAAGTGTTGGCTGCAATATTCTCTTCAACCTCTTCAAATTCTCTTATGCCCAGCACATATTTTTTGTAAAATTCTACAGGATCTTTAATATAAGTGGCAAGGGAAGAGGGGGAAAACCCTTTAGTAGCCCGTTCCCTAAGGGTGGTTACCACAGAGGTATCTTTAGAAATTGATTTGTTGTCAGGAATCGCCAGGTGCATAGGGGGAGTTGCAATGACCTGCTTTATACTTCCTTCGATTCTTTGTTCCGTGAGGAGTTGAGAAATAAATCTGCTTTTTTCTCCTCCTTCAAGTACATCTGGTTCTGTATTGTAGATCAAATAGATGTTTTTGGCTCTCTGTAGTAAACGATAGAAGTGGTAGGTATAAACCGCATCTTTTTCTTTATAGGTGGGCATTTTAAACTCTCGTTTAAGGTCGAATGGAATAAATGAGCCACTTGTTTTCCCCGAGGGTAAAATACCTTCATTCAGAGAGGTGATGATAACGGTCTCAAAATCTAAATTCCTGCTTTCGAGCATTCCCATCAATTGTATTCCTTGCAGGGGCTTACCATAAAAGTCGAGAGTTTCAATATTTGCCAACTCCCTGAAAAGACTTTGAAAGGATTTTAGGTCAATGATAAAATCATACTTCTGGAGACAGATACCTATCTCATTGAACACGGTTTTTATTTTCACCAGATATTCAAGTGCAATTGAATCACCAAAGGATTCAAAACAGTTTTTTAGTGCCCGAGCTAGTTCAAGGCTGGCATGCAGTAGCTGTTTAGGCGATTTATAATTCTTCGAAAACAATAGTTCCAGAATTTCACCGTCTTCTTTGCTTAGTTTCTGAATCTGTTCGGGCCTGATATACACCCAATTCTTTTCTCTGATCTCCTGATAGAGAAGGTTTAGGGTTCCTTCAGGATTTTTAAAAAGCCGTTTTACATAAGGATGTGAAACAAGCGATATAATATCGCTGTAATACCAGCCTCGGGCAGCCGAATTTACATAAAGAGCGATAAATTCACTGAATAGGCTTGTGGCAGGAGTTTGGGATAAGGACAGGCCCATAGTAATATTTAGAGAGGGAACTGTATCCGGAATAGCATTGATGAGAGGATTGAGTAGATTTTCATCCCCCAGGATTACTGCAGTACTTTGCTGAGTGTGTTTGTCATCTTTACTGAGCTTATCTAATAGTGATCCAACATACTTTGCCTGAGAAACATTTCTGGGAACTCCAATGATATTGATATCCTTCTGATTTAAGTAATTGGAGGCAGAACCCCGCAAAGTATTCTCTTTGAAATGAGGCCAGATTTTTAAATACGAGCGGATAAAGTATCCGGCATCGTGGATAGGATCTTCGATAAAACAGGGATCAATATCCCAATAGACTTCAGCTTTTCCCTGATTAATAAGGCTTTGAATAATCGTAGATTCTGCAGAATTCAACGCATTAAATCCAATAAAAACATGAGATCCTTTCTCAATTTGAGATGCATATTCAGGAATATTTTCACTGGCCTTGCGATATACCAACCCCTGATAACCGATCTTCTGACTGATCAGATGCCTTGAAAATTGATCGTACAATGGTTCTAGTGAATTCCAAAACTTGATATAAGCCTCAATCATAGGAGTTTTCTCCGGTTTGAGGTACCAGTGACTTGTTTCCTGAATGGCGCTGAGGTAGGAGAATAATTTTGTTTGAGGAATCAGGTAACGATCTATCTCATTAAAGTCTTGTAGCAGGGTATTCCCCCATTTGGAAAAGTCTTGAAAACTGTCAGCAGTATCGCCGTGAACACCCTTGTATACCTCATACAACTCGAAGATTAACTGCGTATTAGAAGCGTAATCAAGACCGGAAATTCGGCCGACAAACTCTTCAATAGTATAAATGGTAGGGGCGAATCCCGGTCGGGTGGAAGTTTTTGCAAATACCTGCAGAAGAAAGAGGCTGGCCCTTTTACTGGGAACAACAAGGATGAGGTCATCGTTCACCGCTTTTTCCGTTACTATTTCGGAGACTACTTCTTCTAGAAAAGTTTTCATAACCAAAAATAAAAAAAGCTCCGCATTTGCGGAGCTTTTATATAAGTTATAAAGATTTACTTTATTTCACTAAGTTGATTTCAACTCGTCTGTTCTGAGCTCTTCCTGCTCTAGTGTTGTTAGAAGCGATTGGCTTAGCTTCACCGTATCCGATGGCAGTTAACCTGTCGGCTCCAATTCCTTCTTCTACAAGGAAGTCACGTACAGAGTTTGCTCTTTGCTCAGATAGAGATTGATTCAGCTTTTCGCTACCAACACTATCAGTGTGTCCTTCAACAGTAAACTTAGCATTCGGGTATTCGTTAAGGATCTTGATAATGTCTACGAATACAGAAACAGATTCTGTTTTAAGAGACGCTCTTCCTGTGTCGAACAAGATTGTTCTAGCATAGTCGTTCAATTGCTTCTGAACTTCTGCAGTTACTTCAGGACATCCTTTGTTTGCAACAGTTCCAGCAACATCAGGACACTGATCGTCTTTGTCTAATACACCGTCACCGTCAGTATCAGGCCATGGGCATCCTTTGTTTTCCGCAGGACCAGCTTCGCTAGGACAAGCATCGTCTTTGTCAGCTACTCCGTCGCCATCAGCATCAGGACAACCAGCAAGAGCGGCTATACCAGCTTCGTTCGGGCAAGCATCGTCTTTATCAGCGATCCCGTCACCATCAGCATCAGGACAACCGTTTAATTCTTTAGAACCAGCTTCGTTAGGACAGCTGTCTTTTCCATCTTCGATACCATCTCCGTCAGAATCAGGACATCCGTTGAAAGCTGCTAAACCAGCAACTTCTGGACAAGCGTCATCTTTGTCGTAGATTCCATCACCATCGGTATCGGTTCCACCGAATTTGATAGATACACCAGCTGTGTGCTGGAAGTGCTTAACACCGTAATCTTCGAAAGCGTGCTTGTAACCTGTCTGAAGGGTAAAGCCAATATTATCATTGAACCAGTAACTTGCACCAATTCCAGCATTGGCAGTACCGAATCCAATTTCATCAACCCATGTGTAACCACCTCCTATTTCTAGGAAAGGGATGATCTTTTTGTCTTTAAGAATATTATATTTAATAGTACCATCCACAGCGTAATGAGAAAGGTCGTCGGCTGAAGCGTCACCCAATTTAGAGATACGGTTCAAACTACCTCTTGCTCCTACAGAGAATCCGTCACCAACATACTTGGATACAGATACATAAGAGATAGAAGGCAAAATGTTCCAGTGATCGTTAACATTAAAGTACTCACTGAATAAAGTACCTGTTGGGTAAGCGGCGTCTTGGTCATTAGTAGGATAAACATCTATCGCGTTTACACCAAAGCTAACTT
>JABDQM010000309.1 GCA_013042315.1 Flavobacteriaceae bacterium
TGCAAACGCAATTCGAACTAAAGGAGATCTATAAAGGACTTTCTAGCGCTTATGCCCGTCAGGGGGATTACGTAAACGCGTATGCTTACCAGACTTTACAAATGGGAAAAAAGGATTCTCTTTTTAATCTTGAAACTGATGATAAAATCAGAGGCTTGCAATTCGAATTTGAAATGGATAAGAAACAAGATGAACTAGTCTCTGCCCAACAGGAATCACAGATCTTTGAATTACAGGCCAAGCGGCAACAATATGTGATCATAGGAACAATCCTCTCCCTGATATTGGTTCTTGTCCTTGGTGTTGGAGCTTTCAACAGATATAAATACGTAAAACGGACCAATAAGATCATAGAGGAAGAAAAAGACCGATCAGAAAAACTCTTGCTCAACATCCTCCCGGAAGAGACCGCCCGGGAACTGAAAGAAAAGGGTAAAGTTGCCGCCAAACGCTTCGAATCTGTCACAATCCTCTTTTCAGATTTCAAAGGCTTTACCTCTCATGCTCAGAATCTGAATCCGGAAGTTCTGGTAAAAAGCGTTGATTATTACTTCTCCCGCTTTGACGAAATCATGGATAAATACGGCCTGGAAAAGATCAAAACCGTTGGCGATGCCTATATGTGCGCCGGAGGCCTTCCCTTTCCCTCCTCTGATCATCCCTTTAAAATGATAGAGGCCGCTATAGAAATGGCCGCTGTGATGGAAGAAATAAAAATTAATCCGAAGGAGGATATAGTGCCTTTTGATGTTAGAATCGGAATCAACACAGGCACCGTAGTTGCCGGAGTCGTGGGATTGAACAAATTTGCCTACGACATCTGGGGGGATGCGGTCAACGTGGCATCGCGAATGGAAACTAAGTCGGAACCCGGAAGAATCAATATCTCAGAGAACACTTATGAGATCATCAAAGACGTTTACGAATGTGAACCCAGAGGGGAAGTAGAGGTAAAAAATAAGGGGATGATGGCCATGTATTTTGTAAAAGCCAGGAAAATAATCCGTCATGCCAAATCAGAAAAAGAAGTAAATGCTTAAATTGTAGGCTACAAGCATTTAAATTATGATAGGCCGTCAAGATCCGAACAATTATTGGGAACAACTGGAACGTCTTGAAAAACTGATCAGAGCCTCTGAATTTAAAGCCGGGGTGATCTTTTCCTTTCACAGCCTTATCCTGGGCTTGTTTGCAGAACGACTCGACATCTTCCAGACTACCTTCGAAAGTAATGGATGGTTTACCGCCTTTGCGGGCCTGTGGCTCATCGCTGTTTTTATTTCCATTTATTACTGTTTCAGGTGTTTTATGCCGCGTATGGAAATGAAATACGACGATAACGTCTTTTTCTTTATGGACGCGGTAAAAGCTTTTGGTACATCCGAAGAGTATACCGAGAAATTACTGGAAATCTGTGGAAGCGAAGAAGAGCTCTATACACAGTTAGCACAACAAATCCATGCGGAGAGTAAGATTATAGCTGAAAAGTTCGGCAGTGTACAAAGCTCTCTCCGTTTCTTTGCCCTGAGTTTTATCTTTGCTATGCTGAGTCTTATAATCTGGCTCGTACAGATCATAAGCTAAAAACGTCACGCTCATGACGAGATATCTGAAATTGCGGAGGAAAGCGCTCCACATGCTCCAAACGGAACTTTCGGAGGATCTGTGTTATCACGGTATGGCACATACTCTTGACGTCCTTAAAGTTTGCGATGGCTACATAAGGCGAGAAAAATTATACGGAGAAAAGGCGATGTTGCTGAGAACAGGTGCACTTTGCCACGATCTGGGCTTTACAATTTCCTATGAGAACCACGAGGAACACGGAATCACCATCGCTCTGCAAATGATGAAAGACTATCGCTATTCTCCGGTTCAGCGAAAGGTGGTAGTCGGACTCATAAGAGCCACCGAAGTGCCTCAAACCCCTAAAACCCATCTGGAAAGGATATTATGCGATGCAGACCTCGATTATTTGGGACGCGACGACTATGGTAAGATCAGCAATTTACTACTCATGGAATTAAAGCGCTTTGGAGTTGCCCTTACAAAAGAAGG
>JABDQM010000312.1 GCA_013042315.1 Flavobacteriaceae bacterium
CTTCAGTGAGGTCAATTAGAAAACCATTGATGACGGCAAACTTATAATCCCCATCTTTCTGTAAAAGAAAGGTGGGGTTTTTTCCTGCCTCCAGGGCAAAATCAGGAAGTTCATACTTTTCGCTTAAAAGATGCATCGGGAATGGAGAAAGCAAGGCATCTTGAGGGATGCTTTTTACTCGAATATAGGTGTACCCCTGTTTTAATAGATCTTTAAATTTATCACTGTTTTCTTCGATTTCAGATATATCAACCATTTTATCAGGATAAACTTTACCCGGGACTAATTGAAATCCTTCAGCATCAAAAGTGTTATAGCCGTAATAGGTGGAGAGATCGCCCTGATCGATAATCCTGCTGCTGAACCAATAATCCCTGTTCCCTTCCAGATCAACTTCCAGCTGATTCACACCTATGTCTAAAATATAAGGCTTACCTAATAACTCATAAGTTACTTCTACAATTTTCAGGTCGAATAGCTTACGGTCATTTTCGGGTATTTCTTCGTATTCCGCCAGTTTGATATCCGTAAAATTACCTCGGGCAATGGTGTAAATAGCCGAAAGGATGGAAACGTAATTTAATTTTCTGATCTCCTGTTTCTCTCTGTCATTGGCATATCCACCGGATTCTATAAGGATAGTGCTGGTGCCCCATTTTTGAATATTATCGCCAAAAGCCCTTGGTTCAAAGTCGTCATTATACCTCCCAACCTGCCCGGGCGCGTACCTCTGTATGATATTATTCATAAAAACGATGATCTTCATGGCATTGCCACGCCCTTCATCAATCTCTTTTTCATAGTTGTACGCCGGGGCCAGATATGATATAGTAGCCGGTTTATCAGTTCGTTCGGCATTGTAATAGGTACTCTGATCATGCAGGTTAAATCCGTAATCCGCGTTGAGACTGTCGCGCACCCTTTTTAAAGTTTGCCCTTCTGGCGATTGTAATCTGAGTGCATCTCTGTTGATATCGATTCCCAACTTGTTCTCCCTTTTAAACACCTCTGCCCCATCAGGGTTAAGCATCGGAAGAAAATGCAGAGTCAGATTATCGAGGATTTCTGATTTTTCTTCAGTGAAGTCGTCACTTTTGAAAAAGTTGAGAATGTCAAAAATGGCCTGGGTGGCGGTGGGTTCATTTCCGTGCATCTGAGACCAGAGGAATACGTCCGTTGTTCCTTGTCCTAAACTGATGAGCTTAAGATCTCTGCCTTCTATGGATTCCCCTACCTTCTTCACGGTAACACCCGGATCATTCTGGTGTTCAGCGATGAGGATTTGCAGATCCTCATGCTTGATCCTTCTCTTATCCAATTCGGATTCCTTATAATTTTCATAGGTGTCGTAGAGAGAGGTTGTTAGGCCCAAATTCTGTTGAGATTTCTCTTCTTTACAACCGTAAATCAATAAACCGATAAGGAGTATTTTTAAGTATTTCATGCTATTACTTTTGAGGTAGTGGTTTAAAATTCAATCTTCGAGTAGCCTGTCTTATCTGCTTCATAAAATCTTCTCCCGGATCGTCCTTTTCAGTTCTGTATCCGTCATCTTTTTCAAGCCAAAGCTCATGGCCCTCAAATTTAGTGTATTCATAGTGCCCTATGAGATACTCGATATCATATTTATTGTAAAGGTAGTTCACCAGCCAAATATTCGACTCGAGTTGTGCTTTGGTTAATGGCGTATCGGAAGTGCCTCCAACATTTTCAATTCCAATAGCACAGTGGTTAAGACCAATTACGTGTCTACCCATTACAGTTTCAGGCATCAACCTGTAAATGGTTCCGTCTCTTGATACCAGGAAATGGGAAGAGACATTTAGGGTGCCCGCATTTTTTACAAGGCTACGCCATCTGGGAATTATTGGGTCGTTAAAGGCGTCAAAAGAACCTTCAAATGTGGGAATGGCTGTCCAGTGAAGGACGATCATCTTTGGTTCTATAGATATCGAATTACGCTCTATCCCATATCGCTCCTCCAAATAGTCTTTGGTAAGCTCTTCCCTTTGGGTGTCAAATATTATTGGCCTGTCAATTATCCGAGTAGACGCGCAGGAATTGAGTATTAGCCAAACAAGGAGGATGAAGGCGTTTCTGTATTTATTTGTTCTCATAATAACCTGTCATTTCTCATCCCTCTTCGGGATTCCATATTGAATAGTCACCTTTCTTCGCCCCCACCC
>JABDQM010000016.1 GCA_013042315.1 Flavobacteriaceae bacterium
AAGGATCTGTGACAATCTTGATCACACCGCCACCTCCCCGAATACCAGCGCCAATACCCGAGGGATTTATTTCTATATAATCAACCTGATCCATAAAGAACCTGTACAAAACGGTAAAATTCGTCAATAGCACCCCGTCGAGAAAAATAGCAGGCGTAGCATTGTTCACGCTATTTGGATTTCTCGCCCTAATGGTAAATACACCGGAGCTTTCATCAATGGCATATCCACGTGAACTCAGGTATGTACTTAAGAACATATTCCGTCTCCAATCATCTTCCTCAAAGACATCAACTCTTCCTATAGAGTTGTTTTTTATCTTTTCTATCCTTTGAGCTTTACTTTCCTCCAGCAACAAAACCTCATCGAGCATCTGTACCTTATAAAAGCCTTCAAAGGCGGTAGCTTCCTGAACTTCCTTTAAAATCTGGGTTTCTTTATTTCCCAGGATGGATACCTCATTTAAACCAAGAGGAGGAGTATACGAGGGTTTGAATTGAACAAAGACTTTAGGTTGAAACCAACTACCTTTATTATCGATCGCGGCGAGTCCTAATTTTTCGTCATTGATGGGAAAGAAATTATCCTTAGAAAAAAACTTCTGCTCTTCAGCTACAGTGACGAATTCAGACTCATTAAAAGTAGTTGGAGAGATAAAGTAATCGTTTGTCCTTTTTTCATTGAACGTTACCTTATAGGTAATTCCCTTTTCAAAATCGAAGAGATACTTTGGAGGCTTGTTTCTTATGGTATTCCATTGGTAACTACTCCATCCCTGTGTTAGGAGGAGATTGTCTAATTCGTATGCTTTTCTGGGCGTCTGATCAGTAAAGTAATATGCGGCATTTTCCACAGGGCCTTTTAAATAGGGTGTCAGCAAGGTATAGGAAGGCAAATTGTGATGTCCTTTATAAGCTTCCGTTTTATCCGGAAGGACTGAAACACTAAGGCTATTCCAGTATTTTGGATCCATATCCTTTACTGAAAATGACACTTGAATAGAATCATTTTTAAAGGAAGGCTCAGGATTTGTGATTTCACGAGTTACAATCCCTTCACGATTAAAATACAGACGTTCAAAAATCGGTGTTCCGGACTGATCAAAGAGGGTAAATACGTTGATCCCCGGATAGAGATCCTGTTTAGGAAATACCTTGATTACCTGCTGCTGTTCAGCGAAGGAAATATCAACTGCTTTAATACTATCCCCATTGTGAATGCTGAGCAAGAAGCGCTGGTTTTTCTGCCTTTCCTGATTCAACCTGGCATTCAAGATCAGTCCTAATTTATCTCTGAGGTCCTGAACTGTACAGTTAATACCTTGTTTTTCAATATAACCGACAGGGATTTTAAAGTCTTTGTTGATGATACGAAAGGTGGCAAAGTAATCAGTTCCCCCTTTTGGGATAAGGGCAAATCTTCCTATACCAAAGGAATTTAATTTAAAGCTTGCCACTACTTTTCCTGCCTGGTCTTCCACTTTGCCTTCTAAAAAGGGAAAACCAAAGCCATTCTCATCTTTGATAACCACTCCGTATATCGCATTTACACCCACAAGAGCATGTCCGCTCTCGGGGAGGAATTGTGCGTCTACCTGCAATTCTTTTTCCTCCGCTACGATCTCCTCCGTTTTATCAGGATCAATAATGGTCAGATTTTGCTCAAAGTAATTGGGTTCAGAAAAATTCCGCATCCAGTTGGTATAGGCCTTAAAGCGATAACTCCCTGTGGTAAAGGTACTATCAAGCCTGATCAGGCCACTGCCAACTCCATTTTCTATTCGGATTAATTGTTTCTTGACATCACGCTCAAGACTATCCTGAATGACGCAGTAGAGGTTCTTAGTTTCCAAAGATCTTTTTTTGCTGCCTTTTTCCAGCACATAGGCTTTAAAGCCAACGCCTTCTCCTTTGATATAAACAGATTTGTTGAGATGTACGAAAACTACCTCCCTAGGTAGTTCGGAATACGCTTCAAAAGCTGGCAACAGATTATCGAGTTCAGAAGGAGGTTGGGCCTTCAGATATGAAAAAGAGAAAAATAAAAATGTGAGAAGCAGGTATTTCATTTCTGGTATATCAATGAGTCCAATTCCAAAGAAAGGGGAATCCTACAAAATATAAAACTGTTTGGAGCTACTTTTTTATTTAATCTTAGATGGAAGTAAGCAACTAGGAAATTGTAGCTCCGTTTATCACTCCGGAATCATCGGGATTCAAGAAAATCAACTCGCCCTTTTCATTTTCTGTCATAAGGATCATTCCCTCGCTATCCACCCCGCGCAATGGTCTGGGCGCAAGGTTTACCAGAACGGTTACCTTTTTTCCTACTACCTCCTCGGCCGTAAAATGCTCAGCAATTCCCGATACAATGGTTCTTGTATCTATACCCGTGTCTACTTTCAACACCATGAGTTTTTTTGTTTTGGGCATTTTCTCAGCCTCAAGTACCGTACCTACCCTCATGTCCATTTTAGAAAAGTCTTCGTAGGAAATCGTGTCTTTTTGTGGCATAATGTTCTTGTTTTCTGTAGTATTTGATTTTTTAGTTGCCTCTAATTTATCGAGTTGTGCTCTGATCTCACCATCCTCAATTTTTCGGAATAACAACTCCGGTTTACCTAATTGATGAGCCTCCGGCAATAGGTTTTCTTCCGTTGTAACAGTATCCCAACCTAAATGTAAATGTAGTTCTCCAAATTGCAGCATGACCTTTAATTTTTCTGAAGTAAAAGGCAAAAAGGGTTCGCTCAGTACCGCCAGACCCGCGGCAATCTGAAGGG
>JABDQM010000153.1 GCA_013042315.1 Flavobacteriaceae bacterium
GGAATCTTCATTGAGACGCCCCGATTTCTGGATAGCGATTTTTAATTTCATGCCTTTATATTTTTTATTAACCGTTAAAAACAAAACCCGTTTGATTGCTCAAACGGGTCTGGATATCGTGTAAATACAACAAAACAATCCTAGCCTGCTTGAGGGCAAGAGAGGAAATGATGATGTGTATTATTTGTTTTCATACTGAGCAAATGTAGAATTTATTTTAAACCTACAAAAATTTGATCTTACTAATTATTTCCTAAAATCAAAGGCAAGCCCGAATCTCCTGAGCCCACTACCACTACTTTGGAATTTGGCGATTCAGCGAGTTTTAACGTGGCTTCAATTCCTTTGTCCTGAAGGATCTTATCCGTTAAGGAAGCACTGAGTATCCTGTTAGCATCAGCCTTACCCTGTGCCTCAATGATCTGCCTTTGGGCCTCCTTATCTGCGGTGATCAGACGAAACTCATACTCCAGGGATTCCTGTTCTTGTTTTAGTTTTCGCTCGATTGCCTCTTTAATTGTTGGGGGCAGGGTGACATCCCTAACCAGAACCTCGTTTAGTTGAATATACTGACCGTCAACGATCTTCTTAGTTTCCTCATAGATCTCAGCCTGTATTGCATCCCGCTTACTCGAATAGAGCTGTTCAGGCGTATAGCGCCCTACCACACTACGCGCAGCAGATCTGATAGTTGGCAATAAAATTCTCTGTACGTAGGCTTCACCTTTCTCCTGGTGCAACTTTCCCAGGTCTTCGTATTTGGGTTCAAACCAGGCTGAAGCGTCCAGTTTGATTTCAAGACCGTTGGAGGAGAGTACTTGCATTTTCTCGAATACTTCCTGCTGTCTTACTTCATAGATAAAAACCTTGTTCCAGGGAGCCACAATGTGAAAACCTTCTCCTAGAGGAGGTTCATCAGTAACCACACCCTCACCTAAGGTTCGGTATAAAACCCCGGCTTCTCCGGAGCCAATAACTATGGCAGATTTTGAAATGAGAATCACCAGTACAATGATGATAAATACAGCAGGTAAAGCAATTTTTGGAAGTTTGTCCATTTTTTCTTTTTAAATTAATCCATTATATTTTCTGATAAACCATTCGGCAGAAAAAGCCAGAATGATTATAGCGAACATGATTTTAAAATCGATCAAAGATACGACATTTTCAACGCTTTTCTGCGTAGGTGCATAGGTGGAATTATTTGCGAGCTCTTCAATTAAACTCCCAAGCTGATCAGGATAGTAGAGCTTACCCCCACTCCCTTCTGAAAGTTGACTGAGCTGATCTGCGTTACTGGAAACATACAACTGTTCTACATTAAATTCCTCAATAGTAAAACGACCTTCCTTTTGCAGGTTTTCACTATCTACAGAGACACTAAAAGTATAATCTCCCTCCTGCAGATTTCCCAGTCCGGCCTCGTATTGATTGCCATTGAGCAGCATGGTCTGTTCGCTGGTAAAGTCATTTTCTACTCCATTGATCCTCAAATTTAAAGTGGCATCCTTCTTAAAAACATAGGTTTCGTCAGTGAATGTTGCCTTAATCTTTTTCTCTGTTACCACGCTGTACAATTGCTCGTAATCTAAGGAAAGTCGGTCCCTCTTCCCATCAGAAGTGAGAAACAAAATGATTTTATTGATAAAATTGTCAAAATTGTCAAAATTTAGATCATTCCTATAACTCTGAACTCTCCACTTCCAAATATTTTCTCCAAACAGATAAGCGTGCCTTTGATTATCATCTGTAATTACTGGCAGCAATGGATCTTCAAGTGATATACCCCTGATCTGCTGATCGATAATACTCTCGTAGGGTTCCGTAATCAGGATTTCTCCAAGGCTACCCAGGAGAGGAGGAAAATCTTCCACATTGAAATCTCCCAGATCAAATAAACCAAATCCCCTATTGAGAACGGGAAGGATTTCTTCTGTCTGGTTTGAATTACTGATCTCTAATCCTTTCTGAATTCTATTGAGATATCTCCAGTCCGTTGCAGGCCCTGTTAACGTGAACGTATTTATTCCGGCCTCCTTTACAAAGTCATAAACCGACTGAAATGCTGGAGTTGGCTGATATAAAATAAAGACGTCATACGAGTTTAACTCTTCAACAGTAGCCCTTGGATCGAGCAAGGTTACACTTCTTTGATCATTGCTTTCTATCGCTTTTACCAGAGTTCCCAGATCAGGGTGTAAAACGGCTGAGACTAGTCCAACCCTGGTTTTCTCATCGATAACCTCTATAGGGATCCGTCTGCGGTTGTTCAGGGTATTTCGTTCTCCGGCTATCGAATCAACGGAGATATCTATCATCCGCAGCCCTACCTTGTCGGCCTCCAAAGTTGTACTGATCTTTTGAGAATTCTTTTCCGGGGTGAGGTTAACAGCCTCTGTGTAAACCAACTTCCCATCCATACGGATGGTCAATCTGCTGTTGGCGTTTTCGTTTCCCTGCAGCGTCAAGAATAGTTCCAGAGGAAATCTATTTTTCAGGAATGCATACTTGTTTAAATTAACCTGAGTGATCCTCAGGTCCGCATAACGGGTGGTGTCGCCTACCACAAACGAAAAAACAGGGTAACTGAGTTCATTGCCCAGGAATTCATAAGCTTTACCCACGGTCTGATTACCATCTGTGATCAAAATAGCAAGAGATTCCTCACGTCCGAAAATATTGTCGGCTGAAGTTAGGGCCCCGGAGATGTCTGACACTTCTGATGCAAAGGAAAGGCTGTCTGTGCTGCGAAGATCCCTTCCAAAAGAGTAATTTCTTACGGTAAATCTTTCAGCAAGAGACTCATCGTCCATGATGTCTTTAGTCAGGTCCATTGTCTGTTCTATCCCGTCCCCTGTTTTGATAGATTGGGAATTGTCTATAAGAAGAAGGAGGTTTTGTTTTTCAGCTTGCAGGGATACATTCGATATTTTGGGATTGAGCAGTATGAGTAGCACCCCAAAAATTGAAATAAAACGAAGTGTTGCTAAAATCCAGCGAAGTGGGCCTTTATGTTTCGCCTTATAAAAATACTGCCATAGAACAAGCAGGAGGGTTAAAAATGCTGCAAGCAGCACGCCCAGAATGGTTGCTGTTTGCATTAATCACTTCTTTTAGTCGATTTATCCAAAGGAGCTTGATCGTGTATTTCTACAAGTAGTTGTGTTTTGTAAAATGGGTTTATTTAGGTAAGCATTCCCCCATCTACGTGAAGCACCTGCCCGGTAACATAAGCCGAAAGGTCTGATGCGAGGAACAAACACGCATTAGCCACATCTTCAGGTGAGCCTCCCCTTTTCAGTGGTATGGCGTCTCTCCAGCTCTGTACGGTCTTTTCGTCGAGCTTCCCGGTCATTTCGGTTTCAATAAATCCGGGCGCTATTGCATTGCATCGAATGTTCCTGGAGCCTAATTCGAGGGCGACAGATTTAGTAAAGCCTATGATACCCGCTTTTGAGGCGGCGTAATTAGTCTGCCCGGCATTTCCCTTTACCCCAACTACACTACTCATATTGATAATGGAGCCATGGCGCTGTTTCAACAATGTACGCTGTACAGCCTTTGTCATATTAAAGACAGATTTTAAGTTGATTTCAATCACAGCGTCGAAATCTTCTTCACTCATCCGCATCAGGAGGTTGTCTTTTGTAATCCCGGCATTGTTGATCAATACATCGATCCCTCCAAAATCCTCAAGCACCGAAGCAATCAGGGTTTCACATTCCTTGAAATTCGCTGCGTTACTTTTATACGCTTTGGCCTTCACCCCCATGCCTGTAAGCTCCTTTTCTAATTCAGCAGCCGGACCCTCACTAGAACTAAAGGTAAATGCTACGTTGGCGCCGTGATTAGCGAATATCTTGGCTATTCCGGTACCGATTCCCCGGCTAGCCCCGGTAATGATGACATTTTTTCCTTCTAACAATTTCATATGATCGTCGTTATTCGTTTGATTTCACTCAAAGATACATTTTGTGTTGCGTAAGGCGAAAAAAAAATCCCGACAGCATCGGGATTTATGTGAAGAGGGGATAATTTACGCCATTACCTCCTTGACCTTAATACCGATCTCTGCGGGTGAATCCACCACGTGGATGCCACATTCCCTCATTATTCTTTTCTTCGCCTGGGCCGTATCGTCACTTCCTCCGACGATGGCACCGGCATGCCCCATGGTTCTGCCAGCAGGAGCAGTTTCCCCTGCTATAAAACCAACTATAGGTTTTTTACTTCCACTTGCTTTGTACCAGTTGGCAGCATCAGCCTCCAGCTGCCCACCAATCTCTCCAATCATCACAACACAACTAGT
>JABDQM010000321.1 GCA_013042315.1 Flavobacteriaceae bacterium
GCCATTTCCTCGATCTTAATTCCACCGTAATCCGCATTGATATCGACATTACCGTGAACTTCACCGAGTTGTACATTAACATAGTCTCCGTTGCCTAAGACGTTACCTACACTCTTTACTTCCAGGCTGCCATAGTCGTTGTTGTATTCCAAATTACCCATTTCTCCAACATTAGCGTCAGTATAATCTGCATTTATGACCACGTTTCCTGCTTTTTCTAGCGTAAAACCGGAATAATCTGCCCTGATTTCACCGCTATTCATGTAGCCGATAAACGACTTAGAAGTATAATCAAAACGCAGGTCGTTGTTTCTTCCTCTGAGTTCCCCGATCTGTAACCTTCCGTAATCACAGTTAATCTTGGCATAACCATCAATCCGGTCGAGAGTGATGTTGCCGTAGTCATTGCTCAGATTGATGCTGTTTTTTACAGGAAGCTTAATCGTATAATCGATTTGCATACTCACCTGATCTCTCTTACCCCATTTCCAGTTCCAGCCTCTATCTTTATTTAATTGAGTTACTGCTGAAACCATACTGGTATTGGCGTCAAATACTACAGAAATCTCATCTAGTTTTTCCTGCACCTTTTCTTCGTTGTTCCCGTTGGTTTTGATTACAACATCGATTACGATGCGATTTTCATTCCAGGAAGCCAGGGAAATATTCCCGTAACTGTTAGATACTTTCAACACTGCATCCGCATTGACGGAATACTCTTTATTAATGGTCTTTTCTTTGGTGTATTTTCCTTTCATGGGATCGCCGTGGGCACTTGCCAGCAGCGGTAAGGCACATAAAAAAAGGAATAGCTTTTTAAAGGGTAAAGTTTTCATCATTTTGTTCTTTAAGATTTTTAACGGATTCTACTTTTTGCATTACATCTTCTAAAAGATCTATGCGCATTTGAAAATTTTGAACCATCGCACTCAGAATGATCTTGTAATCACCTCCTTCGAGTAAATCGGTTCTCATCTGGCTGTAATCTTCCTCCAGGAAGGCCAGTTGGTCCATGGCATCGGCAATTAAGATTTTTGCTTCCGGACTATCCTGCTGTTGTAGTAATGTGAGTTGTTCTTCAATTACTGCTGCAAAGTATAGTTCTGTGTTAGACACTTCAGGGCCCATCTCGGCCAGCGTTTCTTCAGCTGAAGGATTTTGATAAAGAGATCCAATAAATACGCCAAACAACAGCGCGACAGAGGCAGCAATTGCGAGGGGTTTCCACCAGGACACTCCACCGGGTTTACGGGCATTTTGCGCTTGTAGCTTCTCCAGGAATCGATCCTGATGCCCCGCCATCGGTTCTTCCCGGTCTAGTTCCGGGGATATTTTTTTAAATAAATCTTCTATAGGGTTCTTTTTCATGATTTTACGGGATCCATTTTTTTTCGTAAACTTTCTTTAGCTCTTGAGATCATGGTTCTGCAATTGGCATAACTAATATCCATCAGACCGCAAATCTCTTCGTAATCATATCCTTCTATTAAATGTAAGGTCAGAGAAATTCTGTAATTGTCTTTCAGCGACTTCATCGTTGTCAAAACTTTTTGAGCCAATCGTTCTGTATCAACATCAACCGCCTCAGACACATCATTATCCCTGACCTTGTACAGTGTTTCATTAATAGAAACTTCATTCTTCTTCTTTCGTGTTCGGTAGCTCACCAGGCTTTTGTTTATGACGATTCTTTTGAGCCATGCCCCGAAGGCCACATTTCCTTTGAAGGAGTGAAGCTTGGTAAAGGCATTTAGAAACGATTCCTGCATAACATCTTCCGCTTCAGCTCTGTCTTTTACTATTCTCACCGCCGTATTGTACATCGCTTTGTAATATCTCTTATAGATCTCCATCTGTGCCCGTTGGTCGCCCTTCAGACACAATTTCAATAAGGTCTCCGTATGTTCTCCTACTTGGCTCAAAAAGTATTCGATTTGTTATATAGATAGCTCAATTTACTCATTGTTACAGTTTTTATATATAATTTGACTTCTTGGCATGGGAATTGTCCCTTATAGACGTCTTCTGCCGATGAAAAAGCTTGGAAATCAGGTTCTTTCTTATGGTGGGAATGAAAAAATTGCAAAAGAAACTAAAAATCGATCATCTGTTAATGACAGAATGACGGTTCAAAGAACTATGGGAGACGCAAAATTTATACAATTTGACAATATGTCGTTGCAGGATATTAATGATGAATCTGAATTAATACCATTACTAACACCGGAGGACGAAGAAGAAATGAGGAATGAGGTACTTCCTGAGACCCTTCCAATTTTACCTTTGAGGAATACGGTTTTATTTCCGGGAGTGGTAATACCTATTACCGCCGGACGCGATAAATCCATCAACCTGATTAAATACGCCAACAAGGGGTCAAAAGCCATTGGGGTAGTGTCACAGAAAGATGAGGAAACCGAAGATCCCGGGGTGAAAGACATCAATACCTTAGGTACGGTAGCCAGAATACTCAGGGTATTGCAAATGCCCGATGGGAATACCACGGTGATCATTCAGGGTAAAAAGCGATTTGAAATTGCCGAAGTCCTGACCGAGAAGCCCTATATGACGGCAACTATCAGGGAGGTGAATGACGAGGATGTAGACCAGGAAGGAGAGGAATTTATGGCTATAATTGATTCGATCAAAGACATCGCGCTAAAGATTATTCAGGACAATCCGAATATTCCCAGTGAGGCCTCATTTGCGATCAAGAACATTAACAGTAACTCTTTCCTGATCAATTTTGTTTCCTCAAATCTCAACCTCAGTGTTAAGGAGAAGCAGACCTTACTCGAAATCGGCAATCTGAAGGAACGCGCCCTGGCTACGCTCAAGCATATGAACGTTGAGCTTCAGAAGCTCGCCTTGCAAAAAGACATTCAGTCTAAAGTTAGAAGTGATCTAGACCAGCAGCAGCGAGAATATTTTCTGCATCAACAGATGAAGACCATACAGGAAGAACTGGGTGGTGCCTCCTACGATGAGGAGATCGAAGAAATGCGCCTCAAGGCTAAGAAGAAAAAATGGAGTGAGAAGGTGAGTACTCATTTTGAGAAAGAATTGGCCAAGATGCAGCGGATGAATCCACAGGTGGCAGAGTACAGTATTCAAAGAAACTATCTCGACCTGTTTCTGGAACTGCCCTGGGAAGAATTTTCCAAGGATAAATTTGATCTTAAAAAGGCCGAAAAGATCCTGGATCGGGACCATTACGGCCTGGAAGACGTGAAGCGAAGAATCATTGAATACCTGGCGGTATTGAAGCTGAGGAATGATATGAAATCTCCTATCCTCTGCCTGTACGGTCCTCCCGGAGTTGGGAAAACCTCTCTGGGAAAATCGGTAGCCGAAGCTTTGGGTAGACAATACGTAAGAATGTCTCTCGGTGGTTTGCGCGATGAAGCAGAGATCAGGGGGCACAGAAAAACCTATATAGGAGCGATGCCGGGCCGGATCATCCAGAGTATTAAAAAAGCAGGAACTTCTAACCCGGTCTTTATTCTTGACGAGATCGACAAATTGTCGAGCAGTTATCAGGGCGACCCATCTTCGGCTATGCTTGAAGTCCTCGATCCTGAGCAGAACAATGAATTTCACGATAATTTCCTGGAAATGGGTTACGACCTCTCCAGGGTGATGTTTATTGCAACGGCCAATAATCTCTCGTCTATTCAGCCTGCCTTGAGAGACAGGATGGAGATCATTAACGTTACCGGATACACCATTGAGGAAAAAGTAGAGATCGCAAAAAGACACCTTTTGCCGAAACAGCTTAAGGAGCACGGATTAAAGGCGAAGGACTTGCGAATTGGCAAACGACAACTCGAGAAAATCGTAGAAGGGTATACTCGTGAATCCGGGGTAAGAACCCTTGAAAAGCAAATCGCGAAAATGGTTCGATACGCTGCCAAATCGATAGCTATAGAAGAAGAATATCAAGTAA
>JABDQM010000330.1 GCA_013042315.1 Flavobacteriaceae bacterium
TCAGTAACGTTAATCACGTAACTACCGGCGCTTAGTCCGGTTAGGGAAATAATTCCATTGCTCTCACCGGTATTCAGAGGTCCGGCATCGATACTGTAACTGTAGGTAGTGGCAAAACCGTCTACTAGAAATCGGCCTTCTCCGTCACTGTCACCTACACAAGTTACTACCTTGGTTGCCTGTGCCTGAACAGAAATTGAACTGATATCTGTGATAGCGAATACCTCGTCATAGGAACAACCCTCATTATCAGTAACACGGAAAGTATAGGTACCTAGTCCAAGTCCGGTAAAAACAGGATTATTACCGTTGTTTATAGCACTTGCTGCTGGAGCAGTGATCTCATAAGTAAATGGCGCTGTACCGTCTGTTACGGCTACCGTCACAGAGGCAGTGCTGGTAATACAGTCTATGCTAGATATGGTAAAATCCATATCCGTGGGTTTATTCAGGGCATTGAATACAATGGGTGCAAGACTTTGAACACAACCATTTGCATCCCTTATTTGTGGAGTGTAAGTTCCTACTCCAAGGTTTGTAAAAACCGTAGTTGCACTGAAACCTGCACCTAAACTGTAATCATAAGGGGCCGTACCCCCGGAAACACCGGAGATTGTAATTTGCCCACCATTCTCATTAAGACAAGTAGGTGAACTATCTACGGTTGCTGTTGCCGTAATACTAGATGGTGTTCCCACCGTTTCCACCGTGGCCGGCGTGGTACAAACAAAGCTCCCTTGCTGATAACGAATCATCACGTCATAACTACCCGGGGCCAAGCCTGTAAATACATTACTGCTCTGATAACTTACTCCGTTGTTGTTACTGAATTCAAGGTTGTATCCAAAACCGTTGGTAACGGTTACCGTAATGCTCCCGTCATTTGCTCCACCGCAATTGGCGTCCTGAGTTGTGATATTGAATACCGGGGGCGGCAGGTCTTCCACATCTACACTGGCAGTCCTGGTACAACCGTTGGCGTCTTCAATTAATAAGGAATAAGTGCCTGCAGAAGCCACGGAAAAGACCGCAGTACTTGCATAAGAGGTGCTGAAAGTTGTCCCTCCATCCAGGCTATAGCGATAGGGAGAAGTTCCTCCCGAAGTGTCAATCGTAACATCTACTGTTGCTGCACCACAACCAAAACTATCGTTGGCCGTAGCAGAAACTGCAATAGGGCTGATCCCGTTCCCTATTACAATGGGGTCCGAATTGACATCCAGAGTAATCAGTTCGTTACATTTGTTGGTCTCCACTCTTACACTGTAGGTTCCCGGACTCACATTGGCAAAAGTGTAATTACTGGCTGCATCGGGTCCGAAGGTATCTACGGTGACTGCATTTTTGATAAGTCGGTAGGTGAAGAATCCCGGTACTCCGGTGACCTGCACATCGATGCTTCCCAGCTGACCACTACACAGAATATCGTTTGCCGTAACGTCTACATTGATGTCGAGGCTTTGTACGGTGACCGAATTAGAAGGGAAAATACACGAACTACTCGATACGTTTTTCAATCTTACGTAAACCATATAACTCCCCGGGGCTGTGATATCAAAGAAAGGAGTATCCTGATAAGGTCCGGCGGGACTGTTCAAACTGTATTCGTAACCGGCAGGAACATTGGTAATTTCAACTCTTCCCGGGTTACCACAGATGATATCCTCTTTGATCAACTGCGGATTGAGAGGATTTAAGGTAGATTTAAAATAGTAGTACTGGCCCCCGTCGACCCTTACCCTGAATTCACCACTTGTAGACAAATCGTAGGTAGCTCCCGTACCTACGGTATCGTAACAGGTGTTATTGGTATTTGCGCAATCTTCCACTACGGAAGCCGCACAACGGTTGGGGTCTAATTTTTGCCATTCGTAGGAGGTTCCGGACTGACTTAAACTCAAAGTTCGGACGTCACTGGTACCACAAAGAAAGAATTTTGCAAGGGTACTACCGTCATTAGGGCAGGTTACTTCTTCATCGGCCCCTTGAATAATGGTGACAAACATTGGGGCATTAGGAGATAAGGCCAGATCGGTCTCCATAGAAAGAGCTGTAGAACCGGAAAAATCCGATGTACTCTCTGTTTCCGATTGATTTATCTCAACGGAGGAAACACTCTCAAACCTTGAAAAAAAGCTGTAAACGCTTGGATTTGCTATGGCCGATGTACCTATGATACAGAACGCCAACCAAAGCACGGCATACAAAAAATGCCTGAATTTTTTAGGGAGCATAGGTTAATCCATATTATGGCAAGAATATGTTGATTTGGGATCAGTATATTCAGAGCGTAGTTATCAATCTTATAATTTTCTCTTTATCTTTGGTTCTCACACCATTATTATTAATCATTTTAACGTTTGAAAATGAAAAAAAGTATTGTTATCCCCTGTTTTTTCGTTGTAATGACCTTTATATCCTGTGCTCAGAAAACGGATAATGAGTTAAAAAAACCGGAAGAAATGATTGTTTCGGCAGACTTAATTGTAGATGGATTGCAAATTCCGTGGGGTATGGTGTTCCTTCCTGATGGGAGTATGTTGATCACCGAAAAATCGGGAGAAATTATCCATTACAAAGAGGGTGAAAAGACACAAATCAACAATGTTCCTGCTGTCTACCTCAGGGGACAGGGAGGATTATTAGACATAGAACTTCATCCCAATTATGAGGAGAACGGGTGGATCTACCTTTCCTACTCTTCAGAAGAAGGCGATGATAAAGGCGGGAATACAGCTATTGCCAGAGCCAAGCTGGAAGGAAATTCTCTTACTAATGTGGAAGTTCTTTACAAAGCTACTCCCAATACCACTCGTGGGCAACACTTTGGTTCCCGACTCGAATTTGATAATGAGGGCTATCTGTACTTTACTATTGGGGAACGAGGCGACAGAGATGTTAACCCACAGGATCTCACTCGTGACGGAGGAAAAGTGTACAGGATAAATGACGATGGTTCTATCCCAAGTGACAACCCCTTCGTAAACGAACAGGGGGCTAAAAAGGCTATTTATACCTATGGAAACAGGAATCCACAGGGAATGCTCAAACATCCCGAAACCGGAGCCATCTGGATCCACGAGCACGGACCAAGAGGGGGAGATGAGATCAATATTGTTAAAAAAGGTGCAAATTACGGCTGGCCGGTAATTACCTACGGAATCAATTACAGTGGTACTCCAATCACCGATCAAACTACTATGGAAGGAATGGAGCAACCCATTCATTACTGGATACCCTCCATTGCTCCTAGTGGAATGACCTTTGTTACTTCAGATATATATCCCGAATGGAAGGGCGATCTACTGGTAGGCTCCCTTTCCTTTCAATACCTGGAACGCCTGCAAATGGATGGCGAAAAAGTGACCTATCGCGAAGAATTACTCGAGGATATCGGAAGGGTGAGAAATGTAAGGCAGGGACCTGACGGGTATATTTACGTAGCCGTTGAAGGAAGGGGAATCTACAAATTGGTGCCTAAAGCTTAGTCCTTAATTTATTTACTGAAGGCGTCAATGGCCTTTTTCACCGAGCCGTATTTCTGCAGGGTTTCGGCTGCTGTTTTGTAGTCTAAGTTCAGACTTTCCATTAAATACCGGGTGCCGCGATCCACGAGTTTGTTATTGCTCAATTGCATGTTCACCATTTTATTTCCTTTTACCCTGCCAATTCGGATCATCAGAGCGGTTGAGATCATGTTGAGCGCCAGCTTCTGAGAGGTCCCTCCTTTCATTCTGGTACTTCCGGTGACAAATTCAGGTCCTACCTCCATTTCTATGGGAATCTCCGCGGCCAAAGCAAGGGGAGATCCCGGATTATTGGTGATACCTGCAGTGAGTAATCCTTTTTTTCTAGCTGTAGCAATTCCACCAATGACATAAGGTGTAGTTCCTGATGAGGCGATTCCTACGACGGTATCGGAAGTATTGATATCAAAAGCCTCCAGATCCTTCCAGGCTTGTTCCGTATCGTCTTCAGCGTATTCGACTGCTTTTCGAATCGCGGAGTCCCCTCCGGCAATTATTCCGATAACACGATCGTGTGAGAGGCCAAAGGTGGGCGGAATCTCGGAAGCATCAAGTATGCCCAGTCGGCCACTCGTTCCTGCCCCGATGTAAAAAAGTCTTCCTCCGGCAAGGAAGCGGTCTGTTAGAGCTTCCACCAGTTGCTCTATCTTCGGAATTGCTTCAGAAACAGCGAGGGCAATTTTTTGGTCTTCCCTATTGATATTGTTGAGCAATTCTCCAGTGCTCATCTGTTCCAGATGATCGTAATCTGAAGCATCTTCGGTAATCTTTTTGAATTCGGACATGGCTATAACAGGCGTAAATCCTGATTTCTGAATGGGTTTAACAAGGCGTTCTCCGGCGGTAATTCCGTTATCATCGAATTGATTGCGTGGATATCACAGGTTTTAAACCGATGCTGAGAATTTAACTTTTCAGAGATACACAAAAGTATAGTTTTTTTAGAAGCTCTGATGACCGCTTTTTTGAGTTGCACCACATCCCAGTCGAATTCTGTCAAACCGTGGAGTGAATCTACATAACCCGTCCCAATAAAAGAATAATCGAAGCGCACTTCAGCGAGGCGTTGTATGGTATAAGCCCCATGAGAGATCATAGATTCCCTGGAAATCCTCCCGCCTATAAAAATAAGATCAACATTGGGCAGAGCTGCTAATTGCAGTGCTACAGGAAGACTGAAGGTAAAACAAGTGAGTTTTAGTTTAGGTGGAATCATACGTGCCATTTCAAGGCATGTTGTTCCTCCATCGATAAAAATGACATCCCCATTCCTCAATATATCCATGGCCTTTTCCGCAATGGCGATCTTCTCATTTAGGGCGTAAACATTAGAACTTCTGATGGAGGTATGAGTATAGCCCAGGGAAATCGCACCCCCGTGGACCTTTCTGAGTTTACTGCCGGCATCGAGTTCTTTTACATCCCTGCGGACGGTATCTACGGAAACCTCGAGTTTTTCAGATAGGTCTGTGAGCAAAACCCGGTTATGGAGGTCAACCTCATTTAATATTAGTTGTTTACGCTCTTCTTTTAGCATTTGAAAAGAATTTTAGGCTAAACTATTTGCTGTTTTCTGCCTTTATTATACAAATATAATTACTTAATAGCATAATATTGCATTTATTCTTGCAAAAAACTGCAATTTTGAAATTATTTCTATATTTTTGCTCCGTATAACTCTTTAATCTTCCATTATGATTTCTTCCCTTCCGGCTTCCGGAACCGGTTCCTTCCCTAGCGATGACGAATCGCGCAAATTTGAGAGGATCAGCACCAGGATTCATCAAAACTCCGAAGAGGCCTCATTTTATGTGGCTAATGAAATAGCAGAACTTATCCGTCAACGCCAAAAAAGAGGTAAAAAGGCAGTACTTGGCCTGGCAACAGGATCTACTCCGACGAAGGTTTATGAATTCCTGGTAAAGTTTCACAGGGAAGAGGGATTGAGCTTTAAGAACGTGATCACCTTTAATCTAGATGAATATTACCCAATGGCCTCCGATTCGATACACAGTTACGTGCGATTTATGGGAGAACATCTTTTTGATCATATCGATATTAAAAAATCTAATATCCATATTCCTGATGGAACGCTCGAAAAAGAAGATGTAAAGGACTATTGCCGGGCCTATGAACAAGAAATACTGAAGTCGGGCGGACTAGACATACAGGTGTTGGGGATTGGACGTACAGGGCATATCGGATTTAACGAACCCGGTTCTACCTTGGTCAGTAAAACAAGACTGGTACGTTTAGACAGAGTTACAAAACTCGATGCAGCCAGTGACTTCTTTGGTCTGGAAAATGTGCCCTCCAGGGCAATTACCATGGGGGTAGGAACCATACTCTCCGCAAAACGAATCATCCTAATGGCCTGGGGTGAAGGAAAGTCAGACATTATTAATCAGGCCGTAGAAGGACCCGTACGCGAATCGGTTCCTGCCACCTTCCTGCAACATCACGATAATTGCGACTTTATCCTGGACGAAGCAGCGGCCTCTGCCCTAACCCGCGTAAGCACACCATGGCTTGTTAGCGAATGCCAGTGGGACGACGTCCTCATAAAAAAAGCCTCTATCTGGCTTTCGGAAAAATTAAACAAAGCCATTCTGAAATTGACCAACGAGGATTACAACGAATACGGGATGGGCAGCCTCATAGCCGAAGTGGGTTCTGCCGAACACATCAACCTTATCGTCTTTAACCAGTTGCAGCGCACCATCACCGGCTGGCCCGGGGGAAAACCTAACGCTGATGATAGCAAAAGGCCGGAAAGAAAAGAACCCTACCCCAAAACCTCACTCATCTTCAGTCCGCACCCCGATGATGACGTTATTTCCATGGGAGGTACTTTGCTCCGACTCGTAGATCAGGGACACGATGTGCATATCGCTTATCAGACTTCCGGAAATATCGCTGTTTTTGACGACGAGGTAATCCGCTTTCTCGATTTTGCCAGGGAGGTTCAGGCTGACAATAAAGAACTACAAAAACAAGTCAGGGAAGTCAGGCAATTTCTCGATAAAAAACTACCCGGGCAGGTCGACAGTCCGCAAATTCAAAATTTCAAAGGGCTAATTCGGAAAGGAGAAGCACTTTCTGCCTGCCGGTATTGCGGCGTAAAAGAATCCAATGCCCACTTCCAGAATCTCCCCTTTTACGAAACGGGTACGGTAAAGAAAAAACCTTTTTCAGAAGCCGACATCCAGCAGACCTATGAATTATTACAAGAGATTAAACCTCATCAGATCTTTGCTGCAGGGGATCTATCAGACCCTCATGGGACGCACAGGGTATGCCTTAATATTATTTACAGGGCTCTCGATAAACTGGTAAAGGAAAAGGCGTCCTGGCTCAAGGACTGCTATGTCTGGCTTTACAGAGGAGCCTGGCAGGAATGGGATATTGCCGATATGGAAATGGCCGTACCCATAGGTCCGGCAGATATGCAGCGGAAAAAAAATGCCATCTTTAAACATCAGTCTCAAAAGGATAGTGCGATGTTCCCGGGGAATGACAATCGAGAATTCTGGCAACGAGCAGAACAGAGGAACAAAGAAACCGCAAAAAACTACAATGCACTTGGCCTTGCAGAATACGAGGCTGTTGAGGGTTTTGTGCGCTATCATTTTATGTAGATGAGAACAGCTTTAAAATCCAATTATTTTGTGAAAGCAAGGACCCAAACCAAAGTTTAATTTTTACATTTAGCCTTGAGAAAAGGTATGATACAAAAGAATAAATGGGCGTGGGCATGGGTACCTACCCTTTACTTTACCCAGGGTTTACCTTATGTGATGGTGGTTACTGTTTCGGTGATCATGTACAAAAAACTGGGCATCAGTAATGCAGATATCGGTCTTTATACCAGCTGGCTTTACCTGCCCTGGGTGATTAAACCCTTATGGAGTCCGTTCCTCGATCTGATAGGCACCAAGCGAAATTGGTTTCTGTTTATGCAGCTACTGGTCTCCCTTTGCTTTCTGGCTATCGGTTTCACCCTTCCAACCAATATCTTCTTTATCACCACCCTGGCTTGCTTCTGGATGGCAGCATTTGCTTCCGCCACCAATGACATAGCTTCGGATGGGTACTATATGATCGGACTTACAGAAGAGAAGCAGTCCTTTTTTGTAGGTGTTCGAAGTACATTCTACAAGCTGGCCAATGTTACAGGACAGGGATTGTTGGTGATCTTAGCCGGATTTCTGGAGAATCACTACGGAGATAATACGAAAGCATGGTCAATTACCATGATCGCCGCTGCCGGACTGATGCTATTATTTACAATTTCCAATGCTATTTTCTGTCCGAAATTTGAATCTTCCAAAGCTATTGTTCTGGACAAGCCGAACAGCTTCTGGGAAGTATTTTCCTCTTTTTTTAGTAAACCGGGAATAGGAATGGCCCTGACTTTTATACTTTTCTTCAGGCTAGGCGAATCTCAGCTGGTGAAAATGGCTGCCCCCTTTCTTTTGGATCCGCCTGAAGCCGGAGGCCTGGGATACACCACGGCAGAAGTGGGAACCATTTATGGAACTATAGGGGTAATTATGCTCACCGTAGGAGGTATTCTCGGAGGAATCCTTATTTCCAGACATGGTCTTAAAAAATGGTTCTTCCCCATGGTGCTCTCTTTAAACATTCCCAATGCTTTTTACGCTTTCCTGGCCATCACTGGAACTAATCATATTGGAGCCGTAGTAACAACGGTTATTTTGGAGCAATTTGGATATGGCTTTGCGATAGCGGGGTTTATGGTATATCTGATTTATATCGCCGAAGGTGTTTCAAGAACATCCCATTACGCCCTTGCAACAGGGTTTATGGCTCTTGGGATGATGCTCCCGGGATTGATCAGTGGATATATGCAGGAATGGCTGGGCTACGATGGTTTTTTTATCTGGGTAGTATTGGCAGCCATCCCATCCCTAATTTTGTTAAAGTACATTAAATATCCTCCGGAATATGGGAAAAAACGGGCCAGCTAGCCTTAGCGTGAAGCCTTATGCCGAGGCGACCAAAAAACTCACCTTAAGAGAAAAGGTGGGGCAACTTTTTATGCCTGCGGCGTTTATCAATGATACCGAAGAAGAGATTCTGGCGCTGGAAACATTAGTTGCCAAGGGTTCCGTTGGGGGAATTTGTTTCTTCCACAGCAGGGCTAGTGCGGCTACCAATTTTGAAGGCAAAAAAGAGGTGGTTTATAATGCAGAGAGTTTTTCTGTGCTCAAAGGTCTTATAAAAAGGTACCAGCTTGCTGCCAGGTATCCGCTTCTTATCAGCATTGATGCAGAATGGGGGTTGGCTATGCGCATAGAGAATACTCCGCAATATCCTTACGCAATCACTCTGGGAGCCGCTAACGATCCTCTACTCATCTATGAAATAGCAAAGGCCATTGGGCAGGACTGCAAAGCAGCGGGAATTCACTTGAATTTTGCACCTGTTGCCGATATCAATAGCAATCCTGATAATCCGGTCATTGGACACCGATCCTTTGGCGGTGACAAAGAAAAGGTAAGCGTCTGTGCTACGGCATTCTCCAAAGGTCTTCAGGATGCAGGAATTCTCAGCTGTGCCAAACACTTCCCGGGCCACGGTGACACGGCTACAGATTCACACCTGCAGCTACCAATAATTGATAAAACGAAAACTGATCTTCTCAACGAAGAACTCGTTCCCTTTAAGGCGTTAATCAGGAACGGTGTAGACGCCGTTATGGTTGGGCACATATCGGTCCCTGATCTAACCGAAGGTCAACAAACCTCCGCCTCTGTCTCACAAAATATCATTGAAAACCTGCTTCTCGAGACCCTTAATTTTAAAGGCGTTGTAGTCTCTGACGCCCTTAACATGCACAGTGTTTCAAATTCCTTTCCAGCGAAGGGATCACTGGAGTGGGCCGCTTTTAGCGCAGGCACGGATGTTCTCTGCTTTGCCGAAAATGTGCCGGAAGGGCTTGAACAGATCTGTAAAAAAGCTGAAGAAGATCAGATAGAGCGCAGTTTTAAGAAAGTATGG
>JABDQM010000332.1 GCA_013042315.1 Flavobacteriaceae bacterium
ACTTTATTTGCATTCTCCTCTGCGTATTCGCAGGCCACAACGGTTATGGTTAAAGACAGTGCTGACGTAGTGGACAAGCGTTTAAAGTTTGGTTGTGGTTTTGGCCTCAACTTTGTTGGTGGAACCAATATTTTTGTCGCTCCTAACCTAATCTATGACGTAAGCAACAAGATTAGTCTGGGTGGCGGACTACAGGCGAGTTATGCAGGGATTAAAGATGTACAAAACACTACCACCTTCGGGTTTAATGTAATCACGCAGTATACACCAACGCCCTTAATAACCACTCTGCTAGAGTTTACAGAACTAAGGGTGTCAACCAAAACAGAAAATCTGGCTGAAAATGTCACCGACAAATACTGGGATACCGCCTTATTTGTAGGGGCCGGACTGAATGTAACGAGCAATATTTCCATCGGAGCAAAGCTAAACCTGCTCTACGATTCAGATAAAACGGTATATACCAGTGCCGTGATCCCTTTTGTGAACATCACTTTTTAACAAAGATCATACAGTGTTGCCAGGGAAGGTTACCCATATTCTTTTCTAACTTCATTCCGATAGCTTCCATCTCTTTTACGGCCTGAGCTACTGTCATTTTGTGCACCTTTTTTATAGGGACTGACCGGTCTTCTCCACGGTATTCGATTAGAAATAATTTACCTTCAGCCCTGAGTGCTTTTACGACTGAAGCCATCATTTCCTTCGGATAAGCAAACTCGTGATATACATCCACCATCAGCACCTTGTCCACGGAATTTTTTGGGAGGTTGATGCTTCTCTCACTGCCTTTGACGACTTCAACATTTGTTACTTGTTGCTCGTTTTTTCTTGCCCTCAGCGCAGAGAGCATGCCATCCTGAATATCCACGGCGTAAACTATGCCATCCTTAGTTTTTGGTGCCATTTTAAAAACGTGATAGCCCGATCCCGCACCGATATCGGCAATACGATCTCCGGGATTTATATCCATATTCTTGATTAAAAGGCTGGTCTGCTCTTCTTTCTCGCGCTCTGGTCGCTCTAACCAATTGATTCCCTGATATCCCATAACATATGCTATCTCACGCCCCATATACCACTTTCCAATGCCGTTTGGATCTCCAGATCTAAAGGTATAGCCGGTTTCCGCATTCTTTACTTGGGAATAGCCAGTATAATTGGCAAACACAAAAATTAAGAGGATACTACAGAAGACATATTTCATTTTAGAAAAAGTTTTTTGGTATTCAAGTTTTATGTGCTACTGAGAACAAAATGATCAATCAAACAAATCGGGTAGGTTGAGGTATTCGGTTTCCAAATAGTAAATACTCCATTCGCTGTATTCGTAGTTACCCAGGTTATCAGCATGAGTGTAAAAGAAATATTTGCCATCAGGAGAGAATCTGCCGCTACTTTCTTCTCCGGGGGTATTGATTAAATCTCCCATGTTTTTGGCACCAGACCATCCCGTCTCCGTTTTCTTGCTTACGTACAGATCCTCCCCTCCTTTTCCCTGGGGAGCCTCATAAGAGTTGAAAACCAAATATTTTCCGTCCGGAGAGACCGATGCAGAATACTTCCACAAACTGTCATTTTCAAAAAGACCCTCTATACGTTCTGGTCTGCTAAAAGATGAGCCCGACTTTTCTGTGGTGTAAACATCTATAGCCTTGGAGCCTCGTTCCATGGTTGTGAAATAATGTTTGATCCCATCTTTGGTAAAAAAGAAATTGTTGTTGGAAGATGGCCAGTTTTCGCCCTCTACCTGTACCTTGTTGATAGGCTCCGGGAGTGGTTCAGGGTCTGTCCAACCGCCCTCCGTTTTTGTGATTTGCCACACATTCATATCAAAACCCCCGAGATTGGGCTTGCCGGGAATCTCCCTCTGCGAGCCAAAATAGAGCGTATTACCGTCAGGACTTATAAAAGGAGTTTCATCCCGGTCTGTTGAGAAAGGTGCAAGCTCAGGCTCAGTCCACTCCCCTTCTTCCAAATGCGCAACATAGATCTTTTGCTTTTCCTCCCCAAAGCGCCTTGTGAAGTACACTGTTTTGCCATCTGGAGTAAAACAAAGATCAAATTCATTGTTTTCGTCCGTTGAAATAATTCCCGGAGCAAATAATTCCGGATTTTTAACAGGGTGATCAGCGTAGGATAAGACTTCCTTTTTCTTCTCAGAACAACTGCTCAAGAGGAATAACACAGCTAGAATTGTAAAGATGCTTTTCATTATGGAAGTTTTTATTGTACTTGATTGGTGAGCGACTCGCCATTGCAGTACTCCTTAATATTATTTATAGTTGTCATAGTGATCTCTTCCATCGCCTCCCGGGTAAAATAGGCCTGATGTGAAGTGATCAGCACATTGGGATAGCTGATCAGCCTTAGGATAAGATCGTCCTCAATGATCATTTCCGACAGGTCTTTAAAAAAGAGGTTCTCTTCCTGTTCATAAACATCTATACCTAAAAATCCCACTTTCTTATCTGCGAGCCCCTTAAGGATGTCTGGTGTATTGATCAATGCCCCCCTGCTGGTATTAATGATCATGATCCCCTGTTTCATCATGGCCAGCGAGGATTTATTGATGATGTGTTTTGTATCGGGATTGAGTGGACAGTGCAAGGAAATGATATCCGACTGTTTAAAAACCTCCTCCAGGGACTTGTATTCAACCCCTTGCGCTTTCAGTTCTTCTGAAGGATAAAGGTCGAAGGCCATTATCTCACAGCCAAAACCCTTGATGATGCTGCAAAATGTGGCTCCGATCTTCCCTGTTCCTATGACTCCCACCGTTTTACCGTGGAGATTGAATCCGAGGAGCTTATTGAGTGAAAAATTTCCTTCTCTCACCCTATTGTAGGCCTTATGCGTTTTTCGATTTAAGGTGAGAATGAGGGCAACCGCATGCTCGGCCACTGCCTCTGGAGAATAGGCAGGAACCCTAACCAGTTCAATGTTCTTTTCTTTAGCGGCTTCCAAATCGACATTGTTATACCCTGCACATCGCAAAGCGATAAGCCCTACACCATGTCCCGCAAGTATATCGATGGTTTCCTTATCTACTGTATCATTTACAAATACACATATTACCCCGAATCCCGATGCAAGATTGGCCGTATCACGATTTAACGGAGAATCGAAATAGGTGAAACTGAGATCTTCATTCTTCGCATACCTTTCAAAATAATCCTGATCATAAGGTTTTGTACTGAATACGGCTACTTTCATAAATTTAACATCATTATGGGACCTGACATCTTTCATGTTAAACCTCTACAAGATCATCAGGCATTTTGACGAAAATAAGCAATAATCAATTTTTAGTAAGTGATTCCAACAGCTTTCTTCAGATAGTCATTTTGTTGCACTTCCTGCAGCATGAAATGGGCGACATCTGCCCGGGATACAAATTTGGTAAGGATGTAATGCCCAACCTCAGGGCCAAGTTTATACTTCATTCTCTTCTTTCCATCGAACAATTGCCCCGGGCGCACTATGGTCCAGTTGAGCTCGCTGTTCATTATCAATTTTTCCTGTTTAGCCTTATCCCTAAAGTAGAAAAAGAGTATCAGAGGGATGGTAAACAGAGTGTAGTATAATCCCAGTCTGAAACGACTATCATTGATCCCCAGAGAGGTGATACAAACGAGTCGGTTTACACCGGAATTTCTCATTGCCTTGATGATATTAGCCGTTCCCCGCGAAAGGATTGAGGTCTTTATAAAAAACTGTTTGTGTCCCAAGGCTGACAATACAGCGTCCTGCCCTTGAAACGCCTCGGCCAATGTTTCCGGTTCAAGGACGTTTCCTTTTAAAACACTGAGATTCGAATGCCCCACCTTTACTTTTGCAGGATTTCTTGCTAGTACGGTAAGCTGATATCCCTGTTCAAGCCCTTGTTGAATTAATTGTCTGCCTGTCTTTCCTGTACCGCCAATGATTAATAGTTTCATGGTATTCTTAGATTATAGCTACTAAGCTTATAAATAATGGGATGACATTTTTAAATTCCTTACCGAACTGTCGGATGCGAAGGATGATCCGTCATCATCGTCACGATCTGAGAATACGTACCTCTAATAACTCCACGAAATCAAC
>JABDQM010000333.1 GCA_013042315.1 Flavobacteriaceae bacterium
TTGCACCAGGGTTTAACGGTATTTGGTTCAATTTCCTGATAGTATTGGTGGGCATTTACGGCCGTGAACCAATGCCTTCCTGCTTCATTGATAAAGACCGGATGAGGGATTCCCAGCTCTTTTATAATTCCATAAGTGAGCAGACTGTCCTTTCCTCCACTACTGAGAATGACATATTCATTCTCTGATGGGCTGAGATTTACTTTCTCTATTGCAAGTGTTGGGTATGCTGTATTTCTGAATGTTAGCTTTGCGGCAGTATAAGCAGGTCGTTTTTCATGTTCCAGATTATCGAAAGGCGGTTTTAGGAATTCGTTTTTACTATAAAATTTCAATACTAGGATCTCCCTTGAAGTATTTTCCATCATATCCTTCAGGAACCTTTGATCCACCTCATCATACAAACCATCAAACACTATTTCCTCGCAAAACAAGCCATAATTAAGCGCAACCTGAGCTAGCATTATGGAAGCCAAGTTCACGTCTCTAGGCCTGGTTTTGTCAAAATATATAGAATTATAGGTGTATATCAACTGATTACTGACCCTGCTCCCGTCTCTGTGAATCACCGTATAGGTCGCTTTAACCCTTTTAGGCTCAACTGTGACTTCATGAACCAGCATTTGTTGAAATACTACCAGATCTGAAATTCGTGCCATAATATTCAAAGAGTATGAAGTTAGATTAATTTTTGATTCAGTGACGGACAGTTCATATTCCCTCCTCCACAACCAGTTAAAGGTAGTATTTTTTTAACAGTAAGAAATTTAAAAAACACTCTGATAGCCCATAATTATTGATTTTAACCGCAGTGGCTTACTTTAAAAAATTAACACCTTTTCAATGTTTTATTCAAATAATTTTGCGTTCTTAAATGTGAGGTTATTATGAAAATTAAGGTTTTACTTTTGTCTGTTATATCCCTTTGCTCCGGATGGCTTCCAGCACAGGGTGATTTACCATTGTCGGTTTCGCCTTCAAAGATCAGACCCCTTCGTTCTTTGGTGGATACAACGCTGCAAATGAGTCTCGAGAACCAGGTACTTAAAAACCCTCAGTGGAAAAAACTCATCGATTCTAAAAGAATGGCCATTGGCCTGGTTGACCTGCGCGATCCTGAAAATGTTCGGTTTGCAAGGATCAATGGCAATCATATGATGTATGCCGCCAGTCTGCCAAAAATTGCAATTCTTCTTGCAGCCACTGATGCCATTGAAAAAGGTGAATTACAGGAGACAGCTGAAGTGAAAAAGGACATGCGTCTGATGATTAGTAAATCGGATAACAAGGCCTCGACACGAATGATAGACCGGGTAGGATATGAAAAAATAGAATCGGTAATGACAGATCCGATTTACGAATTTTATGATGAAGAAACGGGTGGTGGTCTGTGGGTTGGTAAACGTTACGGTGGAGGGGGTGACACCAACAGAGAACCCCTGAAAAATCTCAGCCATGCAGCAACGGTTACTCAGGTAAGCAGGTTTTATTATCTATTGGCTAATGGAAAACTGGTAAATAGAGAACGATCTGCCCAGATGCTCGATATTCTTGAAAATCCTGAACTTCACCATAAATTTGTGAATACCCTGAATGTTCTGGCACCAGATGCCCGTATTTTCAGAAAATCGGGTTCGTGGAGAAATTACCATTCAGATTCAGCTCTGGTTTGGGGTGTGGATAAGAACAGGAGGTATATCTTAGTGGCACTTATTGATGACCCGGCGGGTGAACAGATCATTCGTGGTCTGGTAAAGCCGATTGAAACCGCTATGAAAAATTACAGGAATTACCGGAAAGTTAAATAGATAACCTTTGACAATGCTTCTTCAGGAACTCTTAAATAAATCCTTTAATATAAGAGAGGGCGAATTTAAGATATCCTTCCTTATGCAGCTCTATGTGTTTTTGATCATCACTAGTCTGTTGATCATAAAACCAACTGTAAATTCTTTATTTCTTTCTGAACTTGGGGTTGAGAATCTTCCGGTAGCTTTTCTCCTGATTGCCGTGGTTGCTTATTTCAGTTCGTATTTCTATTCAAAAGCACTTGCCAGACTATCACTCCGCAAGGTCATTGAAACAACTCTTGGTATCACTATTGTCATCCTCGCCACCCTAACGGTTCTATTAAAAATGAATCTGCTAAATGCCTGGATGCTATATGTATTCTATGTTTGGGTAGCTATCCATGCGGTATTGTCGGCTTCTCAATTCTGGGTTCTGGCCAATCTCGTTTTTAATCCAAGGGAGGCTAAAAGACTGTTTGGATTCATAGGCGCAGGTGCCATCCTGGGAGGTATCTTTGGCGGTTATCTTACCTCAATCCTGGCACCAGTAATTGGGAATGACAATATATTTTTTCTTGCCATAGGTCTTCTTGTCCTTTGCATCCCATTGTTGAATAAAATTTGGAGGCTGAGGGTAATAAATTTGAATAAATTCAAAGCGCAGAAACGAAAATTGCGGGATGGGGACAACCCTTTATGGTTAATCAGAAATTCAAAACACCTGAGTTATCTTGCCTCCATCCTGGGTATAAGTGTTCTGGTAGCAAAGTTAGTAGACTATCAGTTCAGTGATTTCGCCTCGGCTGCAATCCTCGATCCTGACGATCTCACTGCATTTTTTGCATTCTGGTTCTCAACTTTCAACTTGTTGTCTCTTGGAATCCAGTTATTTATCACCCATCGTGTTGTTGGGGTCTGGGGGGTAGGTATCTCCATGCTACTCCTTCCCCTTGGAATTCTGGCAGGATGCCTCCTTTTTCTGGTTTTTCCCGAATTGGCGATAATCATCTTTATTAAAGCAGTTGACGGGTCTTTTAAACAATCTGTGAATAAGAGTGCAATGGAACTTCTGGCATTACCTCTATCTTTTGATTTAAAAAACAAAACAAAGTCTTATATCGATGTGGTTATAGACAGTTTTGCAACAGGCATTGCAGGTTTTATTCTTATTTTCTTAGTCCGAGGACTTGAGCTCCCTTCACTTTATATCACAGGAATTATCATAATTCTTTTGATTGTATGGATATATTTTATTTACAAGGTAAGGGGAGAATACTTTCAAACTTTTCGCGATAACCTTTCGATGGCTTTAAGGCCGAACGAGAAAGCAAAGAAAATTAACCCGAAAAAAAGATCGATCCTCAACGGGATGAAAAAAGTATTTGATGAAGGTACTGAGGCCCAAATCTTATTTATGCTGGGGAAACTCCGTGAGATCAATGACAATCGATTTATGCCAGAAGTGCAGGAACTTCTTAAACACCCATCAAACAAAGTAAAAACTGCGGCTATTCAAAATTTCTACTTTTTAAACAATACTTCCCTGACAACAGAAGTATCTCAGCTTTTATCATCCGGCGATGAAGAATTAATTACGGCAACTCTCGACTATTTACTATTGCATGCGAGCGAGGACAGGGGTATCGTATTCGACAACTATTTAGAGCATAATGATCCTGTAATCTCCCGGGCTGCCTTATTTTGCCTGGCAAAAGAAGCCCGTGATAATCCTACCCTGCATCATCACTACGCATTAAAAGAAAGAATTGCACAGAGCATCCAATCTGAACGAGAAAAAGGAGCTAATTTCCTTTACGCACCTACCATGATGAATACCATAGGGGCGGCAAATATTCCGGAATTTTACCCGGTTTTATCTCAGGCCTTAAAAAGTCGGGATGAAAATCATCAGCGTGCGGCAATCAGGGCTATCGGACTGAGCATACACCCTCACTTTCTTCCTGAGCTATTACCCTTTTTATCCAACAAATCGTTAAGGGTTCATGTTACGGAAGCACTAATTCCTTATGGCCCGCAACTGGTCCCCTATTTAATAGATGTAATTCATAACAGGACTATCTCACTTCAATTATGCCGACTTATACCGGGAGTATTCCGGTCTATTCCATCCCAAAGTGCAGTTAATGCCCTGATGGGTTTACTGGAGGACCCTGATCTTACCATCAGGCAGGAAGCCATTAGGTCACTCAGTGATATCAAAAAAAATCACCCTGAGATTCGATTTGATCATCTGAAAGTAGTTCGAAAAATACTGGAGGAATGCAAAATGTATCACCAGACACTTTCAGCTATGCACAGCCAGATCATTATATCATTTCGAAATAGAACAAAATCCAGACAACTCGTTAGTGATGAAGAACGGGAAGCTCGCACTAGTTTACTCGAAATTCTCGAAAGAAGGCTCGATGCTGGCCTGGAAAGAATCTTTAAATTACTGGGATTAAAATACAGTCCGAATGAGATTGAAATCGCATACGAAGGAATTCTCAGTGATCAGCATGACGCACAGACCCGCGCTATTGAATATCTCGATAACCTATTATACGGTGATCTTAAAAGGAAGTTATTGCCGATTATTGAAGAAAGTAGCCTCGATATAACTTCTGAGGAAGTTCAGCAGCGACTGATTTCCAAGGTTCCTTCAGAATATGAATGCTTTCAAATTCTGCTCGGTTCTTATGATCATAAATTAAAACTCGCTGTTTTATACCTAATTAGAAAGCAGAGAAATCCCAAATATGTCCCCCTCGTTGAACAGATTCTCACTACAGGTGATGAGAGAGTGGTAGAATTTGCCAGGAAGACCCTGGAACACCTAAGATCGATTTAACCTTTTCGGATCACCCTATCTATAGCAGAGGCGAGGTATAAATGGTCGGAGGCCGAATTCTTTCTTAGCACGTTAGACATTAGGACAACTATATACCTGCAATTATCCGGGTGTTCCACGATGATAACCGAGTTCATAAAATTCTGCACATTCCCCTCATACTTTCCACATGGTTCTCCTTTACTTCGATCACATTTATAAAGACTGCCGGATTTAAAATAAACCGCTGCTTCTTTTAATGCCGGCGATTGAGCATATCGTATCCGCCTGTCGGTCATATACATCAACCTTTTCATTTCCAGGCTGGAATTCTCATCTATCACATTGCCCTGTTCTAATTGGACCAAAAATTTCATCAGTCCTAAAGGAGTACCTATACTTCCGCCTTTATCACCAACATAAGTGTTAGCGCCCCTGGTAAAAAAACTTCCCAACCGCCATTCGTCGTGTCCAATACCCAGGTTGCGAAGAGGGAGGTTTACCACATCATTCGCCAGGTCTGTCAACTCCTTTTTGGCGGTTTCCTTAAAATAGGCCTGGGATTCTTCTTCTGTCAGATTGGGATATGCCTGACCAAAAGCTGCCATCAACAAGGCCTCACGCCAAACAACACTGGCTGCACCATTATTACTTACCGATAACATATGATCTGTCCATTCGAATAAGGTAAATACATCCGAGGCTATCACCTGCCTTTTAACAAGGGTGTTCTTTTCGATATCGTAAATGGGAATAGTGTGTTCATCAGTCAGAGC
This sequence comes from Flavobacteriaceae bacterium, assembly GCA_013042315.1. Taxonomy (GTDB): domain Bacteria; phylum Bacteroidota; class Bacteroidia; order Flavobacteriales; family Flavobacteriaceae; genus Muriicola. Next base: position 5,397 of record JABDQM010000333.1, read on the forward strand.
CCATACCCCTGCTTTTACGGTTTTAGTCTTTAGCAATTCAATTCTTTTATCCCAGTCCTCAGGATAAATCTTTTGTAACTGGTCAAAAAGGGCCACGAGAACAGCAATTTTACCTACACTTCCCGGCTGATAGCCCAGGGTCTCATTCCTATGGGCATATCGGGTTTGGGTGGGATCAGATATGTCAAGGATACTCAGGGAATAGCTCTTATCCAATCCACGAAATAAAGTAGATATTTCAGCCTGTAATCCTTTATCTTCCTTAAAAAAGGAGCTGATACTATCATTGCGTTGCGGTAGGAGAATTAGATTAATCTCCTCCCACGATTTCATTGCTCCGGCAAGTAATGGGGTTGTCGACTTAATCGTTCCATCCTTTATAAGCTCCAGTCTTTTAAGCCTTTTTATGCCGGTGCGTTCATAGCCGTCTATGGGATAGAAAAGAAAGATACCCATTAGTGCTATTATCGGAAGATAGAGGTGTTTTGTCAAGATCTGCATTTTATAATTTTGTTGAGAGTTGTATGATTTTGTTCTTGCGGATTTTTGGAGTTATAGATTCTAGATATGAAGAACCTATGGCTTTTCTGTTTTCGACAAATGGTCTTATTTGGAAGAGCCAGAGTTTGTCATCCTTAAATCCAAGTTCCACATCGTAGGCACCGTCATAATCCGATTTAGTTTCTTTGGGAAGAATCTCTCGCAAGCTTGCTGCAAACTCCCTCAACTGTTCGATGTTGGCCTTTTTGAGCATCGGTTGCTCGAAGGTAGCGGTCTGTCTGGATGTACCGCCATTTAAAGGCAAGCGGTTGTAATACACCTCCCTGGCTGGGGCCAGGAGCTGAGAACCTTTTGCCGTTATCAGATGTGTTTCTGCCGCCTGCCCATCGACAGCGCCTCCTGCGCCCCTGCTAAAGGCCACGGTAAGATCGTCCTCTGTGCCCACATTGATTCCTTTGGTGATGATAACTCCGGAATAATCCACATCCACACTGGGTATTACAAGAATGGAAGGAAAGACATTTTCAGGATTCAAAAGATACTTCTGACGCCATTTAAAGCTTCTTTCAGAATACGGGGAAGCCCAAACATCTTTGATTCCCTGCATTATCTTTTCCCTGTCTACCGTATTGAAAATTGTAAGATTTAAACCCGCCCCCGTAAAATCCTTCAGGTCTTCCATATTAGTGTCACTTCGAAGGAAAACAGGAATTTCTCCCAGCTCTTTTCCAAACACAGATGAAAATTTCAATTCAATATCCTCAACAAAAGACTTCTTCAGAGGCATTGTCCGGATAGCTTGCCTAAGAAAGTCTAATCGTTCTAACTGAAATTGTTCAACCTCCTCTTCCGATTTGCCTGAAGATCTCATATTGTCTGCCGTAGCGAACATCGCACGAAGAAACTGCCAGTATGATCCTTCATAACCCGGAAGATCCTGATCCATATGCTCTTTAAAAATCCCGAATGGAATTACCAGCCCTTCAACCACATCCTCGGGAAACATTTTTTTCAATTGTCCCAGATTTGCCGCTTTTGGCCCGCAGAGTTTCCCGGAATTCGATGCATCTACATCTCGCATATTAAGTACTTCCATCACATCCAGGCGTATATCTCCGACCGGGACTTTAATCTTCTGCATATCACGTTCCTTTTTAGCAAACAGTGCTTTTTCTTCTGATGTCATCTCCTTTTCGGCCTTCATCAGTACAGTACCTTTGTTTGAGACCGCATAAAAAACCTGCATCCCATTGAATTTCTTTAATTCCCTGAGATTTTCGTCAGAAAGTGCCGCATTAGGTATCCCGAGATTTCTTGCCAGCAATTGAACATGTGACACCAAATTACCCTCTGCAACAGTAGCAATACCGGCAACTGGTTTCAGGTCTGATGGGGGTTTCTGGAAGATGTATATTTTATTCGGTGAAACCTCTAGCTCTTCTCTGTAAGTCTCAATTACCTCAAGTTCGCCCATGGCATAACCAGGATTCAAACCTCGTATGGCACTTAAATTTCGCAGATCCAAAACTTTGTTGATCAATTCCGATTCTTTTGAAACAAAACTGCCCAGGTCACTAACAGCTTTCCCCAGATGCAATACAAGGGAAGCTCTTATCTTGTCATCCATAAATCCATTGGCTAGAGGTTCAAAAGCACTATATCGGTTTACTTCCTCATCAAAGTGTGCTTTAAACATACTTGTACTCCATTCTACGGCACTGCGGGCTCTATCCAGGATATTTGTCAGTTGTTCCAGAGTAAGCGATTTTACCTCAATATTGGTCAGATCCGAAGACAATTGTTCCCACTCCCAGATTTCCATGTACCCCGCGCCAGCGGACGCCAGTGTTAAACTGCATATTTTTTGTAACTGTTCCTGGACGTTCTCAGGATTCCAGTCGGCTTCAGCCTTAAAAATTATCTCTTCAAGACGAAGGGAAAGGTCCATCAAACGCAATCTCAGTTGTTCATCCTCTTCGAGAATTATTCCCTGCCTGATTAGCCACATTGCTTCTGAACCTTCCCGAATTAATTCCACAGGATTATTATTAAAATCTCTGCTCCCTAGTTTAAGTAAGGCAGTATGCAATTCCGGATGTGATAATACAGGCAAGTCCTTCAGGAGATTCTGAAGATCCACCGGAGTAAAAAATTCCCGCATCGTTTTTAGCAGGGTGGTAAACTGATTTTGAAGTGCAGTTGTAAGTTGTCCTTTATTGCGTTCCATGAATCGCTCAACCTCCCTAATATCGACTGATTGAGGACGGCTGTGAATTTTAACCCTGAGATCCATAAATGACGGAAACTGATCAGAGAGCACCTTAGATTCACTTCTCATCTTCATTCCCAGGTTGTCATCTTCCTTGTAGGGAATGTCGCGCATTGAATTTCTAAGAAGAAAAAAATACTTCTGTAAATTCTCATCTTCGGCTAATATTTCTTTAAAAAATGTCAATCCCCATTCAGTCTCGTCTTCTGCCTGAATTGCACCTCGATAGAATTGTCCTTTTGCATTGATCCATCCATTGTCTACTGATGTTAAATACCGTTCGAGTTGATACTGCTTTAACCGACTAAAATTATTTTCCGGATTCCAGATTGCTGTAGTACTAGTATTGGTAAGAATCTGCCCGAAATAAATCCCATTTTTCTTTGCAATCTCAGTCACTACATCCTTGTAACGGGCATGTTGATTACCTGGCCCAATGTTCTCGGGGCAGGGATCCTTGGGCTGGCGTATACTTCCATCCGTACAAAACCACCTGATATCCTTGTACGGACCACGTATGTCTTTTTTGAATTCCTGTACAAATTTGCTGAGTTCTGCTGTTTTGTAATTTTGAGAAAATAACGTAGTTGCACTCAGAATTATAAGGGATGTTATGATCCTACAGGAATAACGAATTCTATCCATAGCTTTTTTGATTCTTTTATTACACTTTACTTTTCAATAACTCAACAAGCGGTTCTGCCCCAAATGCCAGCACATCATAGGCCGGAATTCCGGTTTCTGCAGTAATCGCTTTACAAGCTGGCTCGATCTCCTCCGGTTCCATGTCTTCGTGGTTAACCGTTATGGCGATGACCTTCTTCCCTGAGATCA
>JABDQM010000157.1 GCA_013042315.1 Flavobacteriaceae bacterium
ACGCCTGACAGGAGCGTCTAAATATTGGAAGCAATGTTCCATAACAGAGGCAGCTATGTCGCTGGCAATGCCCCCAAAAAGGCTGTCCTCCTGCACAATGAGACATTTACCGGTTTTTCGGACAGACGAAAATACAGTTTCCAGATCCAGAGGTTGCAGGGTTCTAAGATCAATTAGATCGGCATTTATTTCAGGGCTCTTTTCGAGGATCTCCATCATCCAGTGTACCCCTGCCCCGTAAGTGACAACACTTATGTCATCACCGGTTTTAAGCAGGCTGGCCTTGCCAAAAGGCAAGGTGTAATACGAGTCGGGGACATTCTGATAGATACTCCTGTAAAGCGCCTTATGCTCAAAAAAGAGTACGGGATTAGGATCATTTATCGCGGTGGCAAGCAATCCTTTCGCGTCATAGGGAAAGGCCGGATAAACAACTTTGAGTCCGGGCGTTTTTGTAAACCAGGCCTCATTCGTCTGCGAATGAAAGGGTCCTGCCCCTACTCCGGCCCCACAGGGCATTCGGATAACGACGTCTGCCGCCTCATTCCAACGGTAGTGGACTTTGGCGAGATAGTTAACAATAGGGTTGAAACCACTGCTTACAAAATCGGCAAATTGCATCTCCATCACTGCCTTCATTTTATTGATAGAAAGGCCCATAGCTGCTGAGACCACTGCCGATTCACAGATGGGCGTATTTCTTACCCGATCCTTGCCAAAGGCTTCTGTAAATCCTTCAGTTACTTTAAAGACACCTCCATAATCTGCTATATCCTGACCCAAAAGGACGAGGTTTTGATGTTTCTCCATCGACTGCCTGAGTCCGGCCGAAATAGCATCTACCAAACGAATATTTGATTTATCTTTTAGTTCTTTAACTTCTTGGTATACAAAGTCTTTGTATACATCATTTAATTCTATACTCTCAGTAGATTCTACAGGCTCTTCTGCAAAGGCAAGTTGAAGATTATCGTCAATTTCGTGAATAAATTCCTTTTTAATCTCAACCTCAATTTCTTCAGTTAAAACCTTCTCTTCTTTCAAAAACTCCACGTAGTTTTCAATAGGATCCCTAGCGGCCCATTCGTCCAAAAGCTGTTGTGGGACATATTTTGTGCCACTTGCTTCTTCGTGCCCTCTCATCCGAAACGTCTTAAATTCCAGAAGCAGGGGTCTGGGTCTCTGTCGAATACTTTTGCTCAACGCCTTTAGCCTGGAATACACTTCGAGGATGTTGTTACCATCAATAATGTAAGATTCCATGCCGTAGCCTTTGCCTTTATCAGCAATATGCTTACAGCGAAACTGTTCATTCGTAGGTGTGGAAAGTCCGTAGCCGTTATTTTCAACACAAAAAAGCACCGGCAGGTTCCACACAGCTGCAACATTCAGGGCTTCGTGGAAATCTCCTTCGCTGGTAGCTCCTTCTCCGGTAAAAACTGCTGTAGCCCTTTTATTTCCCCGGAGTAGATCGGCCAGGGCGATCCCATCGGCCACGCCCAATTGAGGTCCCAGATGGGAGATCATCCCCACGATCTTGAATTCCTGAGTGCCGAAGTGAAAACTTCTATCCCTGCCATTCGTAAAACCACTTTTCTTTCCCTGCCATTGAGCAAAAAGCCGGTTTAAGGGGACACCTCTATTCGTAAAGACGCCCAGGTTTCTATGCATGGGCAAAATGTATTCTTCCGGTTGAAGAGCAAGTGTGACACCAGCTGATATGGCTTCCTGCCCTATCCCACTGAACCACTTGGAAATCTTTCCTTGACGCAGCAGAATCAACATTTTTTCCTCAATCATTCTTGGCTTAAGCATAGCCTTGTAGAGGTGGAGGAGCTCATCATTTGTAAGACCATGTCGCTGGAACTGCATAATATCTGGTATCGACTAATGTGGGTTAATGGGCGTAAATGTAACAAAATTGATCTGAAGATATCCTCTGAAGCCGAGACCAATTTCGTTTGATAATTTAGTACCTTTGAGATGCTAATAAATTACAGAATCATGAATACTATTCCCAGTGTAGACCTCAGAGATTATCTCTCCTCCGACCCCGCTAAAAAAGAACAATTTGTAAGCGACCTAGGAAGTGCGTTTGAAGATATTGGTTTTGTGGCCTTAAGCGGACATTTCCTCTCTGAATCGCTTATAGAATCCCTTTACACGGAGATCAAAAAGTTCTTTGCCTTACAGCAGGATGTCAAGGATAAATATGAAATAGAGGGAATTGGCGGACAGCGAGGCTACACTTCTTTTGGGAAGGAGCATGCCAAGGGAAGAAAAGAAGGAGACCTGAAAGAGTTCTGGCATTTTGGGCAATATGTTGAAGACGATCCCAAACTTCTTAAGGAGTATCCATCGAATGTAATTGTCACAGAATTACCCGAATTTAATACCGTAGGGAAAGAGACCTATAAAATGCTTGAAAAGACCGCCCAATATGTACTTAGGGCCCTGGCTTTGCATCTTGACTTACAGGAAAATTACTTTGACGAATACATCAAAAATGGAAACTCCATCCTCAGGCCTATCCACTACCCACCCATTACAGAAGAACCTAAAAACGCCATCAGAGCTGCAGCACATGGGGATATCAACCTGATCACACTTTTGATGGGTGCACATGGCAAAGGGTTACAGGTAAAAAACCACCAGGGAGAGTGGATTGATGCCATTGCGCGGACAGATCAGTTGATGATTAATGTTGGGGATATGCTCTCCCGCCTTTCGAACAATAAATTAAAATCTACCATCCACCAGGTGGTCAATCCTCCCAGAGAATTGTGGGGTAAATCTCGTTATTCAATTCCTTTCTTTATGCATCCGATCAGCGAAATGCCGCTGAATTGTCTGGATAACTGCATCGATGAAGATCATCCAAAGTTATACGAAGATATCACTGCAGGGGAATTCCTTCACGAACGTTTAGTTGACCTGGGATTAATTAAAAAGTAAAAAGTTCAATCCCTTAAGAATTCTCATTATACATGGACCTTCAAGATCAATTGCGAAGTTTATTTCCCGACCATCAGCCTGAAAAGGACGAAGAAGTTTCTGAGAAGAAAGCTGAATTCTGGATACAGGACGAACCTATACTGTGTAAATACGAAAAACGAAAAGGAAAGCCTGTCACTATCTTAGAAGGGTATCAGGGTGCTGAAAGTGATTTTAAGAAATTGACAAAGGAACTTAAAGTTTTATTGGGCGTTGGAGGTACTTATAAAAACGAAACCATCATTATTCAGGGCGATTACAGGGATAAGATTATGGAGTACCTGAAAGAGAACGGATTTAAGACTAAAAGAGTGGGAGGTTAAATCCTGTCTTTATGCAGACTTGATATCAGCATTTTGTTTAAGTAATTTGTTAATTATTTCCGACTTTATCGATTAAGTGTTACTTTTAATAGCCGAAACCTAATCAACAACATCTTCAGCATGAGTACGCAACTACATATCACTAATGGAGATAGTTTTACTCAACGTCTAAAGTCTCTCCCTTTTAAGGGCGCTATTATCACCTGGAGGGAAATGTTATGTGAAGGCAGGACAGAAACTAATGTGGGAAGCGAATCCTTCTGGAAGACAAGGTTTGAATTCCTGCACAAGAACTACAACGTAAGCAAGTCCTGGTTCGTAGAAAAAACACTTAAAGAATACCGTTCCCTTTGTAACCACAAACAACAAGACGAGATCATACTTTGGTTTGAATACGACTTGTTTTGTCAGATCAATATGATTGCCGTGCTAAGCTGGTTAAAAACGCACAGACGGGATGCTGATATCTCACTGGTCTGCAGCGGGGATGAAGATGGCACTCAGAAAATGTACGGCCTGTGTGACGTTGATGACGAAAAGCTACAGACACTTTATAACAAACGCATTCATCTTACCCAGGATGATATTGAATTTGCCGATTATATCTGGCAGCTGTATTGTAGTGACAACCCCATCAGGCTTGAAAATATGTCAGATTTCGAGCACTATCACTTCGACTACCTTTCCGACGCCATAAAAGTGCACCTCAAACGCTTCCCCTCTGTTAAAAACGGACTTAATGAATTGGAGAACCGAATCCTGAACCTGGCAGCTGAACACAAACCCAAGACTAAAAAGGCCTTTGTGAATACCCTTTTGACCCATCAGGGATTTTACGGCTATGGCGATACTCAATTTGAGAGGATTATCACCAATATAAAACCTTTGTTTACTTCTTTCAGCCCCGTAAGACTCTCGAAAAAGGGTAAAGAAATTTACGAAGGAAAAACCAGCTTTTACTCTCAAATCAGAGACAGCGATTCCTACCTGGGAGGAGCTTTAAAATACAACTTCCTTTTTAACGAAGAATCGGGTCGTATCCTAAAATTATAATCGAAAAATGCAATTAGGCCCCTCAGAACTCATCCTCAACGAGGATGGAAGTATCTATCATTTAAATTTGTTACCTGAAGATCTGGCCGATACCATTATCCTGGTAGGAGACCCTCAAAGGGTTGACCGCGTTTCCTCTCATTTTGATTCTATCGAAGTAAAGAAAACCAAAAGGGAATTTATCACACATACCGGATTTTATAAACAAAAGCGCATCAGTGTGATATCAACGGGTATCGGTACGGACAACATCGATATTGTTCTCAATGAACTCGACGCCCTGGTGAACATCAACTTAAAGAAAAGGGAAATCCTAAAGGATAAAACCACTTTGAAGCTACTGAGAATAGGAACTTCAGGGGCTTTACAGCACGATATCCCGGTCGACTCCTTTCTACTGAGTGAATTTGCCATTGGGTTCGACAGTGTTTTACATTATTACCCATCCGAATCGGTGCGCCAAAAGGAAATAGAACAAGTCTTTCTCAAACAAACTAAATGGAACTCAGATCTCTCCACTCCGTATGTAGTGCGCTGTCATCATGATCTTTTGAAGCACTTTTCAGAGAAAGGGATCATTCTGGGTTTTACCGGTAGCAACGTTGGTTTTTACGGACCTCAGGGACGTCAATTGCGATTGCCTTCAAAAGACGCCCAGCTGCATGACAAATTGAATTCTTTTTCTTTTGAGGGGCGAAAATTGACAAATTTGGAAATGGAAACCTCCGCTCTTTACGGCCTCTCTGCTTTGATGGGGCACCAGGCGATCTCCCTGAATGCAATCATTGCCAACCGGGCTAGTCTCACCTTTTCCGAAAAACCACGTAATACCGTTGACAAGCTGATTAAATGGACCCTAGATAAACTCGTAAACTATTGAAAAAGATCAAAATAGCCGGAGTCCCGGAACATTTTAACCTTCCCTGGCTTATGGCTATTGAAGAAGGTGCCTTTGCCGGCAGAGGGTTAGACGTTGAATGGATCGATGTGCCTGAAGGAACAGGAAAAATGTGCAAAATGATGCAATCCAAAGAAGTGGATCTGGCCGTTGCGCTAACAGACGGCCTGGTAAAAAGTATTACGGACGGAAATCCGCTGAAGATTGTACAGGCATATGTTGATTCCCCTTTACAGTGGGGTATCCATGTTGCAGCAAATAGTAAGTTTCAAAAGCTCTCTGAACTAGAAAGCACAACAGCGGCCATCAGTAGATTTGGCAGTGGTAGTCATCTCATGGCCTATGTGTTGGCTGAAAATCAGGGATGGGATGTGAATAAGCTCTCCTTTGAAGTAGTGAACACCCTGGATGGAGCCATCGATGCCCTGAAAGATGGTAAGGCTGATTATTTTATGTGGGAGCACTTTACTACAAAACCTATAGTGACTCAGGGTGTATTTCGCCGACTTGGCGACTGCCCTACTCCATGGCCTTGTTTTGTTATCACGGCGCATCAGGAAATGATTGCAGAGAACAGTAGAATAATCAGGCATATTCTGGAAGTTATCAATACGTATACTGTAGATTTTAAGCGGATTCCCAGCATAGACAGAACGCTGGCCAATAGGTATCAGCTGCAGCTTGAAGATGTGCAACAGTGGTTGGGAATGACCCGATGGTCTCAAAGTCAGTTAGAATCACAAGTAATTGATAACGTGATTACTGCCTTATTTAATTTAAACTTGATATCTAAGAAAAAAGACCCGCAATTACTACTTACCAGTCTATAGGTGTTAAGCCCTGCGACTTCAAAATCTCATTAACTTTACCAAAATGTCCGTTACCAAACCACAGTCCTCTATTGGCACTTAATGGTGACGGATGTCCGGAAGTAAGAATACTGTGTTTCTGTTTGTCGATTAATGGAATTTTCTTCTTGGCATACCCGCCCCATAAAAGAAAAATAAGGCCCTTCTTTTGATCAGATAAAACCCTGATCACAGCATCTGTAAACTGTTCCCAACCTTTTTTTTGATGACTGCCGGCCTCCCCTGCTCTCACCGTAAGTGTAGCGTTGAGCAATAAGATTCCTTGCTCGGCCCAGCGTTCCAAATTTCCGCTATTGGGATAAGGGATTCCCCGATCTTTTTCAACTTCTTTAAAAATATTGATTAGCGATGGAGGATGGGGCATTTCATCTTTAACCGAAAAGCAAAGTCCGTTCGCTTGCCCCTCGCCGTGATAGGGATCCTGACCGATAATTACCACTTTGGTAGAATCGAAAGTGCTGTGGTCAAATGCAGCAAAGATCCTGTTCCCGGGTGGATAGCAAGTATGCCTGCCGTACTCTGCCTTTACAAAGGTAACCAGCTCAGCAAAATAAGGTTTATTGAACTCTTCCTCCAGATAGGGCTGCCAGCTCTTGTGAATCTGTACTTCCATAGCGACCTTTTATTCTCTCCAATAAAAATACAAAGTACTGCAACTTTGAGCCATCAATCCACGATTTAAATGTAACTTTATATAAAGATTCTTTAATAATGGTAAGTGTTGACTTATCGCTAAGTTATGGACTTGTAGCACTCATATGGAAACCCTGGAATCGATAAAATACTGGCTCGGTGAACATCCTACGATTTCGCTCATTATAAAATATGTAGTGTGGGTTCTTTTTATATTGGTGCTCATTCATTTAGCTAAACGCACCTTAAAGAAAAACTTACCTAGCACAGAAACCCGTTACAAGTCGCAAAAAATAGTAGAGACCATCGGGTACTTTTTGCTCATTATTCTTACCATATCCTATTTTACCGGGAACATCAAAGACCTAACCCTGGCCATCGGATTATTGACGGCAGGAATTACCATTACACTCCAAGAGCTTATTCTTAGTGTCGCGGGTTCGTTGTTTATCTTTTTTGTGAAAGTATATCATCCGGGAGATCGGATAGAGATTAACGGGATCAAGGGCGATGTGATCGATATCAATAGTATGTACACCACTATGATGGAAATCGGACAGTGGGTTAGTAGCGATAATTACAGCGGAAGAATAGTCAAACTCAGTAACGCCTTCGTATTCAAGGGTCCTGTGTACAATTATTCTCAGGACTTTCCTTTTATCTGGGACGAACTCAACTTACCTGTTCATTACGGTTCTGATGTGGATTTGGCTAAAGAGAAAATTATTGAAGTGGCTCGGGAAGTGTTGTCAGATTACGTCAAAAATTCTGTTGAAAAGTGGAGTCATGTGGTAAAGAAATACTACATCGAAGATGCCGTGGTGGAACCTACCCTGGCCATAACGTTAACCGATAACTGGATCGAATTTAACCTTCGGTATATCGTAGATTACAAAAAAAGGCGGGTCACCAAGAACAAATTGCACGAATTAATAAAAAAAGCCTTTGACGACTCAGGGGGGAAAGTTGAATTGTCTTCTTCCACAGTTGAAATTGTTCGAATTCCTATGGTAGATGTGAAAAAAGAGAAGGTTTAAACAGCTGTTATTTCCCCAATAAGGCGATCGCCTGCATCTGTTTTTCAGCTTGCTCTTTTTGAAGGACACATTCTTTCAAGGCTTCCAAATAAGCGGTGTGCTCTTTTCCTTCTTCATGGCTTTTGGCTAAAACAGCCCATTCAAGAGCTTTATCAAGATCGTTCTTTATTTCGTAAAGTACTGCCATATTGTGACATGCCATGGCACGAACGGCCGATTTGTCGTGATCGAGATCTAATTGCCATAGTCGGGCAGCCTCCAACCAATCTTGGTCCACCACCGCCTGGCGGGCTTGTGTAAGTAGGTCTGACCCTTTGATATATATTTCGCGCTGCTGAGCCCTGTTGGCCGGTTTTAGGCGCATCCCATAAGAGCTTCCACTACCCCTGCTGACTGAAACCAGTGAATCTGCTCTGTCGGTCATTGCCCATAGCGCATTTACCGCGTTATCTCCTTTCGCCTGAGTAATGATCTGATCATTAACCTTAATCTCATCGAGAACTTTCTTTTCAAAAGGATCATAGATACGCCACCCATTTTCAATCAAAGTTTCCAGGGTGAGTTCCCGGGCTGGAACCACCACGGTCATTCGCATCAAATCCAATTCCTCCATAGAGGATTTCTTTTCTGTAATTCGCGTATCGGTTTGATAGGATGCAAGGGAAAATACGGCATCTAACTGATTGTTAAGACATAGATTTTCTAGTTTCGCCCAGGGGATCTGCTGTTGGTTGTCGCCTTCAGCTTCCCATAGGGACTTTGGACTCTCAAGAATCATAACTGTATCAAATCTTTGATCTTGCTGTAATTCAAGTAAAAGCCCTTCTATAGCCGCTGTTGTTCCTTCATTGGCAAGTTTCTGATCTGTTGCCTTAACGAGGGCCTCCAGGGAGGATACCTGGTCCCTGGCGTCAGCTTTGCCTGCCTCATTTATGATCCCAATACGCTTTATATCCTTTGCGAGAACCACCGGTGCGGGTTCAAGGTTATAAACCGTAACCGTATGGGTACTTTTACAGGCTGATATGAGCAATACAAGCACAATCACTTTTAATACAAAACGCATAGAGAGACTATTTGTGAATTTCATTTGAATATATCTCACTACAAGAACACCTAAATGCCCATATTTATTGCCTTTTCACATCCTCGAGGTGGTGAAAACACCATTTTCTGATGTGTATTGATAAGCCGTTGATTTTAGATATTAAATCCACAGGGATGATGTATGATAAAAAATGCGAGGTATTGGCTACCTTTGTAGCTTGGAATTTGATATGGATACTTATCTTAAAAAGAGCGTACAGGATCTGGAATTTGCCACAGTGCGGAAACAGCTTACAGCACGTTGCAATACCGAGATGGGCAAGAAAAAAGCCTTGACTTTGCACCCGCTTTTGGATGCGAGTGAAATTGCCCGCTTATTGGGTGAATCCTCAGAGTACTTATCGTCTTTTTCTAACAACAATCGAATCCCCAACCACGGCTTTGATACCATAGGGGCCGAGCTTGACCTTTTAAAAATTGAGAATACAACTCTTGAGTTGACGGGGTTCAGGAGAATAAAACACCTATGCATTACCGTTTCGGAGCACAAAAAATTCTTTAAAAAGTTCGCCGAATACTATCCTTTGCTAAAAGCGCGTACTGATACTGTTTCCCTGCTGAAAGAAATTCCGGATTTGATCGATGGAGTAATAGATAAATTCGGACACATCAAGGATTCGGCTTCGCCCGATCTCAGACGAATCAGGCAAGAGATGTCCGAGGTAAAGGGAAAGATCAATCAGAGCTTTGGTTCTGCCTTAAACACTTACCAGGCGTCTGAATTTTTAGATGAGATCAAGGAGTCTATCGTCGATAACAGGAGAGTCCTCGCTGTAAAGTCGATGTACCGCAAGAAAGTGAAAGGGACGGTCATGGGCACCTCAAAAACGGGAAGTATTGTGTACATAGAGCCCGCTGCAGTATCGAAGTACAGCAGGGAGTTAGCCAACCTCGAATTTGATGAAAAGGAAGAAATTCAGAAGATCCTGAATGTGCTTACCAGGGAAATACGTCCATTCAGAGCCGAATTAAAGGATTATCAGGATTTTCTCGCACATATAGATGTAACTGCTGCCAAGGCTAAATACGCTTCTGAAATCAATGCTATAAAGCCTGAAATTAATCAGGATAAGAAACTATTTCTCCGCGATGCTTACCATCCGCTTCTTTACCTATCCAACAAAAGGGATGATGAACCCACTTTTCCTCAAACCATTGAACTGCATCCGGAAAATAGGATCATCGTTATTTCAGGGCCTAATGCAGGAGGTAAGAGTATTACCTTAAAAACCATAGGTTTATTGCAGCTGATGTTGCAAAGCGGGTTGTTGATCCCGGTTCACGAGAGGAGTTCTGTTTGCTTATTTAATACTATTCTCACTGATATAGGGGATAATCAGTCGATCGAGAACCATCTGAGCACCTATAGTTACCGACTAAAGAATATGAAGAAATTTCTGAAGAAATGCGATCAGGAAACGCTCTTTCTTATCGATGAATTCGGAACAGGAAGCGATCCTGAACTCGGAGGTGCACTGGCTGAAGCCTTTCTCGAAGTTTTTTATGAAAGGGGAGCCTTTGGGGTGATCACCACCCATTACGCAAACTTGAAGGCCCTGGCCAATGAATTGCCCTATGCCACCAACGCCAATATGCTCTTTGACGGCACGACGCTCCAACCTACCTTTCAGTTAGAATTGGGTCAACCCGGTAGCTCTTTTACTTTTGAGGTAGCACAGAAGAACGGTATTCCCTACAGTCTTATCAATAAGGCCAAGAAGAAAGTGGAGCGAGGTAAAATCCGATTTGACGCCACCATTGCCAAAATGCAAAAAGAACGACACAAGATGGCTAAAACGGGCAATAAACTTCAGGAAGAAGAGACCAAGGCCAGGGAGCAAGCCGAAAAACTTGAAAAGCTCAATGCAAAAGTTAAATCTAAGCTTGAGAACTATCAGGAACTTTACGATTTTAACCAAAGGATGATCTATCTGGGTGAGAAAGTAAACAAAGTGGCCGAGAAGTACTTTCGTGACAAAAAGAAGCGCCCTCTGATCTCTGAATTGCTCCGACTGATCGAAACCGAGAATAGCAAAAGAAAAAAGAAGTCGGCCAAGGAGGTCAAGCAACAAGAGATGAAAAATAAGGCCCTGAAACAGGAAGTGCAACAGGAAGTAAAAACCATCAGAAACAAGAAAAAGCAAAACGAAAAGAAAGAAAAAGCCAAGCAGAAAGCAAAACCCAGACCTGTATTCAAAATAGGCGACAGGGTGCGTTTATTTGATGGAAAAGCTGTAGGAAGTATTGACAGTTTAGAAAAGAATAAAGCCGTAGTAAATTACGGAATGTTTACCACCAACGTGAGTGTGGAGCAACTTGAATTGGTAGAAGCAAAGAAGTAAAGATGGCAACTGAAAAGAAAATTATCCTTTTTGACGGCGTCTGTAATTTGTGCAACAATTCCGTTCGCTTCGTGATAAAACGCGATAAAAATGATGTATTTCGGTTTGCACCCTTACAGAGTGAGGCAGGTAGGAAATTGGCAGAAGAGAGGAAGATTGATACTTCAAAGGTGGATTCTATCATTCTGATCGAACCCCAACTGGCCTATTACACCAAATCTGATGCTGCATTGAGGATAACGAGATCCCTATCGGGCGTTTGGCCAATAATGACGATATTCCTCGGGTTACCCTCCGGTATTAGGGATTGGGTTTACGATTGGGTGGCAAAAAACAGATACGGGTGGTTCGGAAAACAGGAAGAATGCATGATCCCTACTCCTGAAATAAAAAATAAATTTCTTGCCTTTTCCTCAGGGGAAGAAAAATAATACCCTTCCTACTTTTTTCTCTTTTTGGGAAGCACTTCATCAAGATGATCATCCCATTCTTTTACTTTCGGCACTAATTCTCGCCCGAGGGATTTGGATACCATCATAGAGACCGTGGCATCCCCGGTAACATTCACAACAGTACGCAGCATGTCTAATGGCCTGTCTACGGCAAAGATCAGGGCCAGGCCGATGGCGAGTTTATCTGCGGGAAATTTTATCGCCTCCAGGACTATAACCAGCATTACCATCCCTGCACCCGGAACAGCAGCAGAACCAATTGAAGCCAAAAGGGCAGTGAGGACAATCATTAGTTGATCTGTGAGGCTAAGATCAAAACCAAGCGCCTGGGAGATAAATACGGCCGCTACTCCCTGATAAAGACTGGTACCATCCATGTTGATGGTTGCACCAACCGGAAGTACAAAACTCGAAATATCCTTATTTACTCCAATGTGCTCCTCTACTCTTTCCATGGTCACAGGAAGTGTTGCCGCACTTGAACTGGTGGAAAAGGCTAAAAGTTGTGCCGGACTAATCCTGCTCAGGAAGGTAAATGGGTTGTATTTAGTAAACATTGAAACGATCATCGTGTAAAAAACAATCATTAAAACAAGTCCAAGTACAACAACGCCAGAATACTTTAAAAGGGCAAGCAACAGATCAGGATCACCGGAGGTCACCACTACATTCGCCAAAAGGGCAAATACGGCCACCGGGGCAGTAAGCATGATGAGATCTACCATTTTCAACACCACATCATTCAGGGTATCAAAAAAGTCTTTTAATGGCTTACTTTTTTCCTCTCCGATCAGGAGCATACAAATGCCTAAAAAGATAGTAAAGAAGATTACCTGTAGCATTAAACTGTTGTTGCTTAGTGCATTAAAGGCATTATCGGGTACCATGTCTTCCAGGAATTGCAGTGGTCCCCCTTCCCTTTGTTTAAATGCTTCTTCCAATTTAGACGTCACTTCGGTATTGGACGCATAGGTGTCTGTAAGTTTAGCTATTGTATCATCGGATATTCCATCTCCGGGTTGCAGAACGTTTACCAGGACTAACCCAATGGTAATTGCCACAACTGTGGTACACATATAAATGACTATGGTCCTGACTCCAATATTTCTAAATTGAGAGATGTCTTTTAGGTCGGATATCCCTTTAACAAGAGACGCCAGAATCAATGGAATAGCAATAAGTTTCAGGAGTTTTACAAAAATACTTCCAAAAG